>CAYOGS010000040.1:0-11211 GCA_964403435.1 uncultured Rhodospirillales bacterium
CAGCAACGCCGGCTGTTGAACCAAACGCGGTGCAAGCACCGGTCGAGATTGTGCCTGAGCAACCAAAATCGGAAGAAGTCGTGCCCGATAAGCAGGGGGCCGTGGTGCCGGAGGTGCAACAGGCTGTATTGGCTGAACCCGTTGCTGTTACTGCGCCAACTTTGGCGGCGCCTGAACTTCCTTTGGCCGTAGAGGCGGAAACGAAGCAAGAAGGCTCTGGCGCCGAGTCGGTTACTGTGGCTCCGTCTGTGCCGGCTGCGAGTGAGGTGCCTGTCAAAGGGCAAGTGGTCATGCCTAACGCCAGTCTTGAGCCACCTTTGTTGCCAGGTGCTTCTGATGTTTGGCGGGCTGAACCAGGAGAGCATTTGCGCGACGTAATTCGCCGTTGGGCAAGCCGCGCCGGAGTTGATGTGGTCTGGTCTACCGAATACGACTTTCCCATTCAGGCTGGTGTAAGTTTGAATGGATCGTTCGAAGAGGCCGTGCGCGACCTGCTTTCCGGTTTCGTGGATGCAAAACCGCAGCCCTTCGGTCGTCTGCATGATAATCCTAACGCGGGTCAGCGTACGCTGGTGGTTCAAACCCGCGGCAATACTGGGGCAGAGTAAAAGACTCTGCGCCCATGAATATCTGGCCGTTGTCTTGGGTGGAGTTCTCATGAGTCTGCGCAAATTCTGTGTGATTTCATTTCTCGGCTTGCTGGCTGCCTGTAGCACAGGTGCTGTGCGCGAAGAGGTCGAGCAAAAAGCGCAGATGATTGATCAGGATTTAGATCGGGCGCGCGAGCCGTTACCGCCCTATCGCAGCAACCCTTTGGTGGTGACAGATCGCATTTGGACTGGTGCCAAAGCCATGCGCTTGCACCATGGCGTGCCGCTCCCGGCGAAATTCGAGACGCGACGCGGTTTTAGCCTGGTGTCGGCTGCGCCAATGGATATTGAAGAAATAGCCAATGTGTTGAGCGGCGAGATCGGCATTCCCGTGCGGCTTGGTCCCGGGGCGCCATCTGGAAAATCTGCTGCGGCGAGCACGTCTGTGCCGGTACGTGGATCGGTGGCGATGCCTACCGGAAATGATACTGGTGGTGGTGATGCCGGCGGCATGAAAATCGCCTATGAGGGGCCGCTGTCCGGTTTGTTGGACCAAGTGGCGGCACATTACGGCGTGAACTGGTCTTATGATGGCACGACGGTCGCGTTCAGCAAATACGAGACCCGTGTCTTCGTACTTGAAACTATGCCCGGAAAGAGCAAGTTTTCTGATAGCATCAGCGGTGGTTCATCGAGTGGCGGATCGTCCGGCGGTGGATCGTCCGGTGGTTCTTCCGGAGGCGGATCGTCCAGTGGTGGTGGAGCGTCTCTGGAGCAGGAAGTCAAGCTGGAGGCCGACCTCGATGTGTGGTCGGAGGTTGGCAACACGGTGAATGCTATTCTGAGTGGAACTGGTACGGCTATCGTCGCACCATCGCTGGGCACCATCACCGTTACCACGACGCCCGATATCATGAAGAATGTCGCGCGCTATCTCGCTGAACAGAACCAGCGTCTCGTGCGGCAGATCGCGATCAATGTTGACGTTTATACCGCCGAAATCGAGAATGAAGACAACATCAAAAACGAGTTGACGGCTGCTCTGAAGAAGATAAAGCCGTTCAGCTTCACCGGCGTTGCTGCACCGGCTTTCGCTAGCGCGGTGGACGATTTCAGCCAGTTGACCATCGGCATTATCGATAATCCTACCGTCAGCGCCGACGCAGTGTTTTCGGCGATCTCCAAGGTGAGCAACAATGTGCGCACTGCAAAATTCCCGATGACAACTCTGAACAATGTACCGATAACGAGACGTGTTGGCCGTGACATCTCGTATCTGGCGTCGTCCTCTAAAACGGAATCGAGCGGCACGAACGGTAGTAGCACAACGACTCTGACGCCTGGCACCATAAGAGAGGGCTTCTCCATTCAGATTACGCCGCGTTTGCTGGCGGACGGGCGGATATTGTTGCAATATTCTCTGAACCTGATTGATCTGATCAATCTGAAGTCATTTGGTGATCCGGCCGTAGCGCAGGTGCAGCTGCCGGAAACGCAAAGCCGTGTATTTGTGCAGCAGTCGTTGCTGCGCAGCGGCTCGACGCTGGTGCTGGCCGGCTATAGCCAGGATACCACATCCCAGAACGCCAATGGCACGCTCGATCCCTATAATGTCCTCTTGGGTGGCGGCATCGGCAACGACAAAAAACGGTCACTGTTGCTTATTGCGATCACGCCGCAAGAACTTGATACGCCGCCGCTGGAGCAGCCCTAATGGGTGCAGGCGTTGCCACCGTCGGCCGGCGCAAATATGCCGTCGGCCTGTATTGGCAGCCGTCGCCCAGCGGGCGTGTGGCGCAGGCGGCCAAGGAAGCGGCTAAGCAGCCAGGTCAGTATGCGGATTTCTTCTCCGTGCGACCCGGCGTCAAAGGCGGTCGAGTGGCGCAGTTCGGCCTGGGGCAGGCTCAGGCCGGCCATAAAATGGGCATGGCTGCCCTAGCGGCAACGCTGGCGAATCGACAGCCTGGTTCTTGGGCGGGCGCTTTCAAGGTCAATGAAGGCATTGTCGTGGTGGTGGTGCGCGATGACCTCATCGCGCCCGATGGCGACCAAATTTTCCTCGACGAAGCCGCCGCGCGCGACCGTCTGATTCAGGAATTTACACTCGGCGGCTTGCAGAAAATCTATGCTCCGGAAGCCTGGGCGGTTTCTGGGGCGGAAACTATCGCGCTGCCCTTCCTGGTGCAGAACCGCGGTGAAGGTGCTCTGCAGCCGGTTAAGATTCCCAAACAACTGATTATTGGTGCCTCTCTAGTGGTGCTGGCGGGACTCTTGGCGCTTGGAGGTTTGTGGTATTATCAGGGATTAAAAGAAGCTGAAGAACGAGAGCGCCAGGAGCAAATCAGGCAACAGGCGGTCGCCATGCAGCAACAGCAGCAGGCGAGTGGCACCGGGCGCATTGTTTATCCGCCGCCAAAACGTTTTTGGGAGGAAGAGCCGCAGCCCATGGCAGTTATTGCGGCTTGCCGCGAGGCCATCGGCAAATTGCCGCTCAGTCAATTAGGCTGGTCGGTGACCAGCTTGTCCTGCACCAAGTCAGCGGCGAGTGTTAGTTGGGCGCGTAGCCCCGGCCACACGAAAATGCTTGACGATGCTAACGTTGATATTAGTGGCATGAATGCCACGCGTAGTGTGCTTATCGAAGAGCTGCCGAAGCGTACGAAAGAAGATTTGCTGAATCCGACCGAGGTGACGCGGCGGTTCTTGCACCAGAATTGGAACGGTTCTTTGTCCCGGCTGCCAGATGATCCACCACCACCGTGCCCACCCAATATCCCACCCGAAGAATGGAAACCCCCGCCGCCGCCTTGGGTCAAGCGTGGCTTTAACCTGCTTTTAACCGATTTGCCTGGAGAATTGCCGCAGTATTTTTCGGCTATACCGGGCGTGATCATCACGACGATGGTCAACGATTTGAGCGGGTGGCGTGTCGAGGGAGTTATCTATGAGAATCGCCAATAGGACTTGGTTGTTAGGTGTTGCTGCCGCCGCAGTGCTGGCTTTTGCCGTGCCGGTCGTGGCAGAGACCACAGTCTTGGATATGGCAAAACAACAGAATGAGACGGTGCAAGCCGTGGCAGCTAGCACGCAACCACAGATGCCAGAGATTACGCCGCCGTCAATGCCAGCGGTCAACACTCCGGCAGTTGCAGTGCCTCTCGCTGTGGCGACACCAACTGCGCCTGCAATTGAAGCCGTGCCGGCGCCGATCGCGCCTGCGGTGCCTGCAGCGGTGACCTCGACGCCAACTTCGGGCACCAGCGCTCTTGTTGCGGTCGCTGCCACACCATCGACCGCGGAAGCGAAGCCCGTTGATGCTGCCACCGAGGCGAAGCCGGTGACGTTGACTGAAAAAACCAGCGTGCCCGAAGACAAAGTGAAATTGGATGATGAGAATCGTACCGGTAGCGGCGACAAAGTACCGCCACAAGTGGCTGCAGTCGTAGAGAAATTACGCGGCGCCAAAGTTGATTTGAGCCTGGAAGACATGAACCAGGCACGCGCGGCCTTGGCGCGGCTCGATTTGCTGCTGGAATTGGAGCAGAAGATGCATGATCTGCAGCAGGCACGGACGAAGAACGATGCCGGCAGCATGAGCGCCGATATCAGCGGGATGCTGCCCACGCAAGTGGCGGCGATGGGGCGGCGCGGCAACATGCCGGTGCTACCGGTTATGCCCGTGGCTGCCGCTGATTTGGCACCTGTGGTGAAGCCGGTGATGAAGCCGACCGCGCTCCCGCCGCAATACGAGATTCAGCGCATCAACGGCATTAATGGCGAATACAGCGCCGTCGTGCGCTCACGTTTGGACAGTAAAACTAGCACAGTGCGGGTCGGCGACACTTTGTCCGATGGCACCGAAGTGCTCGCTATCACCCCAAGCAGCATCAAGCTGCGCGATGCGGGCGAAGGCAAAGTTTCGACTGTAAAGATCGAGAATGTTTCCAACGTCAGCGGCCGCCGGACCTATTGATGTCATGTTTGCTGACCTGGCTGACCGCACCAAGAAGCTGCTGAACCGGCCGTCCGCTACAGCGTCCGTGAAGCTTGGTGCGCCCGGTTCAGGAATGCCGCCAGAACCTGAAGACAAAGAGCCAAAGCGTGAGGAAGCTGTGGCGGCACCTACACCTGCGGTCCAGGCTTCTGGGACCGCCGTTCCCGCCGCGCCGGTCGCGCCCGTGCCGATAAAAATCACCGATGAACGCTCGATGATGCTCTCAGGTGGGGCATTGAAGTTCACGGGATTGGTGCTGACTTCTGAAGGATCGTCGCTCAAAATCCCACCAGAATCTCGTAATTATTGTGCCTTGTTCGATAACGGTATGTGGCTGGTGAGCGCTGCGCACCGTAACTCGCCGTTGGTTACGTCAGTGGCGCTGATGGCGCGTCGCCAGGGGCTGCGCGTTGACGAGCCGATCTACGTCACTCCCAACATTGTGCAACAGGCCTACGCTTTCGCTGATAGGCAGGCGGCCGCGTTGCGCATGGACGACAACGCCGTGCGTCGCAAGATCGTGGATATGGTGGCGCAGGCGGCGCAGATGGGCGCCAACGATATTCACATCGAAGCCGCTGGCGGGCGCACCAAGGTGGAATTCCGTGTGGATGGCGCATTGCGTCTGTGGGAGACTTGGACGCAGCGTGAAGGCGAACAGATGTTGTCCTCGGTCTATTCGCACTCGATTGGTCAATCGGGTGCAACCGCCAACTGGCTCGAGCCGCAGGCGGCGATGCTGGCGGTGGGAACCGGTCAGGATAGTGTGCAGCTGCCTATCGGTGTGCCCAGTCTGCGGTGCCAATGGGTACCGCTAGCGGATGGCGGGCGCTATCTCAATATGCGTCTGCAATATGATTCGGCGCATTTGTTTGGCGAGAATTTCGCCATGGCCGATGTTGACTCCATCGGTTTCTCTCAGGAACAACTCAAGGTGGTGCGCGAATTGCGTTCTTTGCCGGGCGGGATGCGGGTCTTCTCGGGTCCTGTGAACCAGGGCAAGACCACCACGTTGCGCGTCATGCTCAACCGTCGCATGGTTGAAACCAATTTCGATCGCAAATGTTACCTTATTGAAGACCCGCCGGAAGGTGGCGTCGTAGGGGCCACGCAGATCGGCGTCTCGGCCTCCGTCAAGGAAGAGCAGCGCGAACGCAGCTTCGCTGAAGTGATGCGCAGCGCGTTGCGCCTCGACCCCGACATCGTCATGCTCGGTGAAATCCGTGACATGCAGACGGCCAAATTCGCCTTTCGCCTCGCGCTATCCGGCCGGCAGATCTACACGACTATTCACGTCTATTCAGCCATCGCCATTCCACGACGCTTGCGCGACATCGGCATCGAGCCTTATCTGATCTATGATCCGCATCTATTGACCGGTATGTTCTGTCAACGTTTGCTGCGTGGACTGTGCCAGCATTGCCGGGTGCCGATCAAACAAGCACCGATGGAGCTGGGGCCGGATTATCTTGATCTGGCGCGGCGGGTGCGCACCGGGTTGGCGCTCATGGATGCGCGCCGCATCAAGGCCGACCCCAAACAGCCTCCAATTGATCGCTTGGTCGAGCCCGATATGAGTCAGATCTATGTTGCCAATCCTGATGGTTGTGCGAAATGCTACAAGGGACGCAGCGGTCGTACCGTCTGTGCTGAAGTTGCTTCTGCCGACTTGAAACTGATGAATTTGTTGGAATCAAATAAATTAGTCGAGGCGGAGGAATATTGGTTGTCGCCTTGGGGCTTGAATGGCGTGACGATGGCGTGGCACGCGCTAGAGAAAATTCGGCGTGGCGAGGTTTCGCCCAACGATGCTGAATCCGAAGTGGGACCCATGGCGCGTGAGCGCGATGTGGCGGAAATTGAACAGCGGCTGGGGGTATGGTCATGAATCTCAAAGAGTGGCCGCGCCGGCATGCAATGTTTAAATTCCGCACTAACAAAAAAGTCCGCTACCGCGTATTCCGCAAGCTGCAGGGCATGCTGAGCATGAACGAGGCGCTGTCACGCGCGCTCGAACGTTTATGGTATAACTCCAGTGAAATGGGCAAATATCCGAACCGGCCGGCTGCGCTAGCGCTTCGGGAATGGCTGCAACGCGACCGCGCTGGCGATTCATTGTCCGACGCCATGGCGGGTTGGGTGCCGTCCGCTGAGCTTTATATGATTCGTGCCGGCGAAGAGTCTGGCACCGTGGCAAAGTCTTTGCGCTCCATCATGATGATGGGCGAAAGCGCCAAGGAGATGAAAACCGCGATCACCCAGGCCATAGCATACCCTACCTTCATGATCGTGCTGCTCGCTGGCGTGCTCTGGATGTTCGGCGTCAATCTGATTCAGAACATGCGCAAGAACGCACCGCCGGCAGTGCTGGAGTCCATCGGGCCGATGGCCGATGTTTCAGATTTTATCATGGCCTACGGTATTGGCATCCTGCTCTGCATCGTGACCAGCGCATTTATCATCACTTTCACCTTGCCCCACTGGCGCGGCAAGACGCGCGCCAAGTTTGACCGGTTTCCACCCTGGGCTTGGTTTCGGATTTGGCAGGGTAGCGGCTTTATGCTCGGCTTGTCGGCACTCATGAGCGCACAGGTGCCGCTGCGCCGCGCCCTGGAAATTCTGGAATCGCAAGGCAATCCGTGGATGAAGGAGCGGCTTGGTGCAGCCATCCAGGCGGTCCTGCAAGGCAAGAATCTCGGCGAGGCGTTGCGGGCTAATAACTATGGATTCCCCGATCCCCAAGTGGCTATGGATATGGAGAATCTCTCAGAGCGCGGCGATATTGGCGCGATTATCGAGGAAGTGACGGGCGAGTGGATTCGGGAGCAGATTGACGAGTTGAAGGTGCAATCCATGGTGGTGCGCAATGTCGGGTTGGCGATTGTCGGTGCGACTATCGCCTTCGCCATGGGCACGATTTTGAACATTACGGTGGTGCTGACCGACTCGACAAAAGGCGGTAATAAATTTTAACCCTCTCTCGGGTAAACTGGCGCCATGCGGCGTTCATGGATAGTTCAGCCCGGTAAGGAAGCCGGCTTCACGCTTGTCGAGGCCGCCATAAGTCTGGCGATCATCGGCGCAGCCGTGGCCGGCATTTGGCTGGCGGCCAGCAGCGTCCAGCGCAGTGTGCAACTAACGACGCTCGGCGAGCAATTGCACCAGATCGTGGACAATGTGCGCGGGCTTTATACTAATCAACGCGGCATGTTCGTCGACAATTCGCAGGCGCAGGTGAATGGTGCAGCGTGCGGTGCTGCCAATTTCAACTCCCGCCTCAGCTGTCTTGGCGTTTATCCGGTGGACCTGATAACAGGTGTGGCGGGCAACGATGCCTATCACGTCTGGGATCAGACCTTGGCTGGCGGGTCGGTTCTGGTGCTGCCGCGCGACATCAATTATAATGTCATCGGCGTGGCGCCGGGGCCGGACAGTTTCGGTGTTCAGCTGCTGAATCTGCCAGAGGACATTTGCACCGAGATGGTGGTGCGGCATAGTGTGCCCGACCAAAAATATGATTTGAAGGCCGTGCTATTCTATGACGGTATCGGCACACTGACGGACGATTATGTCACCGCTAGCCGACCGCCGGATTGGACTTTGGGCAACACGCGCACCGATCAGCTGCCCGTTAACCCAACGCAGGCGGTTACCGCCTGCACAGGCGCCGGGGCGGTGGAATTTGTGTTCAGCCTGCGAGGTGGCGGATGATGCGGTGGCATTGGCATCAGCGCCGGCAACGCGGCGTCACGCTCATCGAACTGGCTCTGGTGCTGGGCGTTGCCGGACTGATTATCGGCAGCATCTGGGCGGCAGCTTCGGTCGCACATGAGGCGCGCAAGGTCAATGAAACTGTGGATCAGGTGCGCCAGATCGTGGAGAATATCCGCACCCGTTATTTGACGGCGAACCAGATACCGCCTCAGGATTTCACCAACTTCACGCAAACAGTCGCGGCAGCGAACGTGTTCCCGGCGGAAGCTTGGCTGACACCCGGAGACCCTGCCGGTTGTTCTGGTGCCACGCCGTGTTATTTCTATCATCCGTTTGAGAGCGATGGCACTGGCTCAACCTGCAACGGCGGTACTTATTGTGTCGGTTCGGCGGCCGCCTTGTTGGGGAATGTGCAGGGCAACGCCAATAGCGGCTTCGTCCTGTTGTTGCGGTCATTGCCCCAGGCCGCCTGCGTTAAGCTGGCGTCACATTTTCTTGATGTCTGGGACGGGATCGGCGTGACCGGCATGGGGTTCAACAATGGCGATGCCGCCTTGCCGGGCACCAGCTTCTGGCCTAATCCTCCAACGGCGGTGCAGGTGCAGGGCAATTGCGCGGCAGGCAACGCTAATTCCCTCTATATCGCCTTCAGGCACGCATGATGCAACCATATCAACGCAAACAGGCCGGTTTTACGATTGGGGAGATGACGGTCGTCCTTGGCGTCGTTGCTTTGGTGATGGGCGGCGTGTGGGTCACGGTCAACAAGGTGCAGGAGACGGCGCAGATCACGCAGACCAAGGAGCAAGTCATCGCCATCCTTAGTAAGGTACGCGGCTTTTATCAGACGCGCGCCTGCATCAATACCGGCGATCAGACGGGTTTTCTACTGGGTGTGGGGCAGCCGATATTCCCACGTGAGATGGTCAATGGCGGCGGCTTGACGGATTTGTGGAACGGCGCCGTGCAAGTGCAGGGGGCAGGTGCGGCCTGCGACCAGCAATTCACAATAAACTTTCTGGCGCTACCGGCGGGTATCTGCGGCTATCTGCTGCCGCAACTCACAGGGTCGGGTGAGGTTTCGCGTGGCCTGCGCGGTGTGACCATCAATGGCAGCAATACCAGTATCACACGCTTTCCTATCAACCCGACAGACATCATCGGCACAGGGGCGACACAATGCGGCGCGGGTGCCACGGCCAATGTGGCACTGACTTATGTGCTGCGTGTTTCGCAGTAATTAACCAGACAGTTTCTGTTTGAGCAGATCGTTCAGCAATGCAGGGTTGGCCTTGCCGCCAGTGGCCTTCATCACCTGACCGACGAAAAAGCCAAATAATTTATCCTTGCCGCCGCGATATTCTGCCAGCTTATCAGAGTGCTGCGCCAGAATCTGGTCAATGGCTGTGGCGATGGCGCCAGTATCCGTGACCTGACGCAGGCCTTTTTCTTCCACAATGGCCGCCGCCGCTTTGCCGGTGGCAAACATCTCCTCGAACACGTCCTTGGCGATACGGCCAGAGATGGTGTTGTCCTGAATCAGACCGACCAGTTCCCCGAGCGCCGCGGCGCTGACCGGCGAGTCAGCGATACTTTTGCCGGATTTGTTGAGCGCGCCGAACAATTCGACCGTTACCCAATTGGCAGCCAGTTTGCCGTCGCGGCCTTTGGCCACCGTTTCGTAGAAATCTGCGCTGGGTTTTTCCGCCACCAGGACGCTGGCATCATAAGGTTTCAGACCGTAATCGGTGATGAAGCGCGCCTTCTTGGCGTCCGGCAATTCTGGCAAGCCGGATTTGAGGCGTGCCACCATGGCAGGGTCGAGCGTCAACGGTACCAAATCGGGGTCTGGAAAATAGCGATAGTCATGCGCCTCTTCCTTGGAGCGCATGGCGCGGGTCTCACCTTTCTGAGTATCCCACAGGCGCGTTTCCTGCTTGATGCTGCCGCCGCTTTCGATGATCTCGATCTGGCGCCGCGCTTCATATTCAATGGCAGCCATGACGAAGCGGATGGAATTGACATTTTTGATCTCGCAGCGCGTCCCCAATTTGGTGTCTCCGGCGCGGCGGACGGAGAGGTTGACGTCGGCGCGCATGGAGCCTTCCTCCATATTGCCATCGCAGGTGCCGAGATACCGCATAATGGCGCGCAACTTCTTCAAATAGGCCGCCGCTTCCTCGGCATTCCGCATGTCTGGCTCGGAGACAACCTCCATCAATGCGACGCCGGCACGGTTGAGATCCACAAAAGTTTCGCGGGGGCTCTGGTCGTGCAGGCTCTTGCCGGCGTCTTGCTCCAGATGCAAGCGGGTGATGCCAACGGTGCGGTTGGTGCCATCCGGCAGGTCGAGGGTTATCTCGCCTTTGCCGACAATCGGCTGCTGGAACTGGCTGATCTGATAGCCGGCAGGCAGGTCGGCATAGAAATAGTTTTTGCGGTCGAAAACCGAAGTGGTGTTGATTTGCGCCTTCAGCCCTAGCCCGGTGCGCACCGCCTGCTCAACGCAGACACGGTTGATAACCGGGAGCATGCCAGGGAAGGCGGCGTCAATGGTGGAGACATGGTCGTTCGGTGCGCCGCCGAAGGCGGCCGAGGCGCCGGAGAACAACTTGGCGTTGGAAGTGACCTGGGCATGTACCTCAAGGCCAATGACCATTTCCCATTTGCCGGTAGCGGATTCGATAAACGACATGAAAAACCTGAATATTAAGGGATTGTTCGTCTCATAATGCCGTGATGTCTGGCCCTTGTCACGGGGAGAAAATCAGGTCATGGCCAACAGATCTCATGCCTGCATTGCAAAAAATTAAGCTGGGGATGAAAGGCGGGCAAGGTCAGGGCGCGCATGAATGGGCTGTGGCGAAGATGCGCCGCAGAGACAGACCAACAGGAGATTAGTATGATCAAGTC
>CAYOGS010000041.1:0-3519 GCA_964403435.1 uncultured Rhodospirillales bacterium
CGGCACGATCATACCGCTCAAAGAGTGCCAGGAGGATTTTCAGTTGCCGCAGATCTGCGGCAACAGCCGATTCCATATCTGGATATTGTAGCTTGCAGACGATGGATTGGCCGTCTGGCGTTTCTGCGCGATGCACCTGCCCCAATGACGCTGCGGCATAGGCCTCATGGGCAAATGATTTGAAGCGTTTCTCCCACTCCGGTCCAAGTTCTCCGGCCATACGGCGCTTGACGAACGACCAGCCCATGGCGGGGGCATCGGCCTGGAGTTGCGCCAACTCCTGGGCGTATTCTTCTGGCACCATATCCGGGATCGTCGCCAGGATTTGCGCGACCTTCATCAGTGGTCCTTTCAGACCGCCAAGAGCCAGGCGCAATTCGCCAGCCAGCACCTGCCGTTCCGATTTCATGCCCAGGTATTTCTTGCCCGCAAGCTTGGCCCCGACGCCGGCCATGCTCTTGGTCACGCGGGCATAGCGCCGTACCCGCTTGCCCAGAGTGTTGTGCTCTTCAGTCATGGCGCCAAAATAGACGCTTTCGCTGGTTCTGGCTAGCGGCGCGGCAGTGGGTTGAGAATGTTGAGGGTTAGGCCGGTGCCGCCGTTGGGAGGCCTACATCTCCGATGGAGCATACCGCCGGACGCTGAACAGCAACCACAGGTTCGGGCAAATGATAAGAACGCAAAATACGCGCCAGCTTACCGCACAGATGGGTCTGCACCACCTTGGTGTTTACAGTTATCGGGAGGTTGAAAGGGAGCCGCATTAGTGGTTTATCCGTCAGAAGCATGCCTTCAAAGCCGCTAGGCAATTTCCCCAAACGACTTTCGAATGCGTTACGCAACACATCTGTCGGCACGCGGTATTGATGAAATTCGTAACCGTTGGTATCACCGCCATATGTCACTTCGGTGGGAATGTAGAATTTAACATTGCTGTAAGGCGTGGTAATCTTCATTGCCCGCAAATTGTCCAGCATGCCGGCAAATCTTTGGTGGCAAGCGATGCTGGCGTTCGGCGGAGCCATCGGCGGCAAGTCGGCCGGGCGCAACCCCTCCATATCCGTTAGCACCATCTTGCAGAGATAGTCGGCGGGCGGCATGGCGCTGCCAATATGATATTGCCAGGCGCGATGCAGAGCTGGCAGGGGCACTTCAAAATTCTCCCAGCTATACAGCCCTTTCAATTCGTGCGGCATGAAGACGTTAATGACGAGGAAACCATCTTTATGCCGCATAACGCACTCCAGAGCCCAGGTTTATGAGCTGACTCTATGACAGTCTGCTGAACTGGGTTTTAATGTTGTCAGCAATTTGAGACGAATGCCGCGCGTTTTGGTTAAGTCGGTGCCGTTCCAGCATTTACGAGACGCCGCTGACTGGCGAAGTGCTTGTGATAAAATCCGCGCAGCCGCGTTTTCTCCTGATCGTCTAGCGGCTGCCCCATCGAATGCTGGTCAGGAGCATAGCGCCGGATTTCAAAAGTGAGTCTGCCATGCCGCTCAGGGTTTTCTCGTACAAAGCTTGCGCTGCTTTCGTTCATACGACCGCAGGCGATAGCGGCTTTCTCCAAATCGGTGTGCAATTCCGGTTTGCCGTTGATCCGCTTGACCACCTGCCCCATCGCTTCATCATGGAAAATGACAATATATTGCTGTGTCATACTCACAATCCCATCGAGAAAATTTTTCAATTAAATATGGGCAGCGTAATACGGCCGTCTTGCCTGAAAGTAAACTTGATCAGCTTGTCAGGCGGCTTTCTTGGTTAATGCCTTTGCGGCATCAGCCGTACGCCACAAATACCAGCTGGCCACAGTGCTGAAGGGCTGCCAGCGCGCGCCATAGGCAGCAACCTCTTTCGGCTTCGGCATATGCGGTAGTTTCCGTGCGACCGCTAGGCCGTGCCGAATGCCATAATCATCCACCGGCAATACATCAGGTCGACCAAGCTGGAAGATCAGCAGCATCTGTACAGTCCAACGGCCAACGCCGCGCATCTGCGTAAGCCGGGTGACGATTTCATCGTCGCACATTGTCAGGATAGCGCGACGTGTTGGGACCAATCCTGACAAAGTGTGTTCGGCGATGTCGCGTAGCGCGGAGATTTTGCTACCTGAGAACCCACAAGAACGCAGCAGAGTGTCGTCCATTCCCAATAGATCGCGGGGGTTCGGAAAACGACGGCCGGACTGCGCGATCAGGCGCCCCAAAATGGCCTCAGCCGCCTTGCCGTGCAACTGTTGGTGGGCAATCGCGCGCACTAAACTTTCGAATGGCTGGCGCTTCGTTTCCGGGACCAAGGTGCAGTCGCCATGTTGTCGTATAAGCCTAAACATCACCGGGTCGGCTAGCTCCAATTGGTGCTGCGCTTCCCTATAATCAGGAATGTCTTGAGGTTGCTTCATACCACTGCCTTAGCAAAGTAAAAAAGACCTGTACAAATTTGCCTGAATGTTTCATTTGTTTTCATTAATTATATCTCATTTCGATCAAGGTACTGGCTGCATCGGTCAGCGTGTTTCTCATTGTACAACCTACTGTCAGTGACAAGCAGCCGATCCGTATCGGGACCTTGTCCACGCTAAACAGCACTTGGGGTGTTACACGTTTTCGGCCCTGGCAGCTTCCTAACGGCGCAGATGGCAGCCAATGGGTTTGGTGATGCATTCAAGGCAAGCAGATGCAAATCATTTTCCTAGATCAGCTGAACTGCGCCCTGCTCGGCGCAATGCTCGAACACCATTGTCACTTTTCGGACTGGTACAAGGCATTCTCTTAGGCGCGCAAGGCTGAGATGTATCCCCGGGGAGCTTCCGCCAAGATCATCTGTTTCAGCGTAAGATCAGATCGCACCTTCTAGAGCCGCTGGTTCATTCAAGGCATATTCAACCCTAGGCCATCAGGAATTCCGTGCGGGCATATCCTTGCGCGAACAGGAGCGCCGTCAAATCACCGTGTCTTACATTATGCATAGCCTGCGTTTGTACGCTGGGCTTGGCGTGGAAAGCTATGCCCAGGCCGCCGCCCTCGGAACAGGCCTGCAGCATGGGCAAATCATTCGCGCCATCGCCCACCGCAATAGTTGCCGCAAGGTCAATACCCATTGCGGCAGCGCCTTGCTGCAGGACGGACAGTTTGGTGTTCTTGTCGAGCACTGGTTCCGCCACCTTGCCGGTCAAGACGCCATTATCAATCAACAACTCGTTGGCGCATTCACGGTCGAATCCTAATTTGGCCGCAACTAGCTGCGTATAAATACGAAACCCGCCTGAAGCGAGCCAGCATTGCGCGCCGTTGCCGCGCATGGTGGCAACTAGCGTGCCCGCCCCCGGCATGTAAGTGATGCGCGACGCCATCTCCTCCAGCAATGTAGCAGGGTGGTTGGCGAACAACGCCACACGCTCGGCTAAGGCGCCAACAAAGTCAATCTCACCATTCATGGCGCGGCGTGTGATGGCGGCCACTTCCGCACGCTTGCCCAGCACGTCGGCCATTTCCTCCAGCATCTCTGGCTCAATGA
>CAYOGS010000041.1:3529-11115 GCA_964403435.1 uncultured Rhodospirillales bacterium
ATGATAGTGGATTCCATGTCAGCCACCAGGAGCGATTTGCGACGCTCTGCCTCACCCTGCACGATAATGTCCACCGGATAGTCGGCCAGCAACCGTGCCACGGCCACTCGCGCGGATGCCGGCGATATCTCGTCAACCAGGACGTCAACGGCTTCATCATCACTCAAAATGTGCCGCGTTAGGTTGATGCCACCTTCAGCTTGCAGCACAACCAAGCCATGTTCTACACATTCCAATAATGCGGCCGATCTCGGCGCCGCAATGAAGGTCAGTACGGTGGGCATGATTTAGGCCGCAGCTTCAGACTGCACTACGGGCAGAGTATCGTCTTCTGCCACCCAGTGCTCTGGCTCGGTATCGGTGGTGGCATTGTGCTCACGCAATGTCGTGTCATCCTCCGGGGCGCCGAATGCGGCCAACGCCGGCCGGGCATCCAACATCCCACTGGCTTTTAGCTCATCAAGACCGGGCAGGTCGTTAAGGTTGGTCAGATTGAAGTGGCTAAGGAAATCCAACGTCGTCACCCAGGTGACCGGCCGCCCTGGGGTGTCGCGGCGGCGACCCGGTCGCACCCAGCCGCGCTCCATCAGTAAATCCAGCGTGCCGGCTGCCGTGGCGACGCCGCGAATGGCTTCAACCTCTGCCCGCGTCACCGGCTGGTGATAAGCGATGATGGCCAGAGTCTCAGCCGCGGCGCGCGGCAGTTTGCGGCGTACATCGTTCACCACCTGCAGTTCCGCCGTCAAATCAGGCGCGGTGCGGAAGCTATAAGTACCGTCTATCTCAACAAAATTGATGCCACGCTCGATGTAATCCTCCTTGAGCATGTCCAGCAAGGTGCCGAGTATGACTTCGTCGCCGATGCGCGAAAGCAGCATTGCATGCGTTACCGGCTCCGGGCTGGCAAACAGCAGAGCTTCAATCAGGCGGATACCTGGATGTTGCGGCACGTTCATGCGGGAGTTCCTGTGGTTGCGGGAGCGGCATCTAGGTCTACGCGCCGCAAATAGATGGTGCCAAACGTCACGTCCTGCCGCAGCACGATTTCGCCGAATTTCGCCAACTCCAGACTGGCGGCGAATGTGGATGCGATGACGGAACGCTGTTCCAGCGGGTCGGCCACCAGTAACTCTGGCATGAAGGCGCTGAGAGCCGACCATTCCGGCATGAAGCCGACCATGCCGCGCAACCGTGTCATCGCTGCCTCCAGGGAGACCAGTTTCTGGGCCGCGACGGCGTAGCGCGGTGCCTTTTGGCGGCGTTGAGGGGCCGCCAAGGCTAACAACAGCTCTTGAATGCTCAAATGATAGATAGGGCGCTCAATACGTTGCACAACTTCCGGCCGGACATTCATGAATACGTCCAGACCAAGTTGCGGCAGATTTTGCAAATTTTCAGCTGCTTGCCGCATGGCCTCCAGTCGCTGCAACTGGAAGCGTAGCGCTGCCGCCATGTCCTTTGGATCTGGCTCGGCCTGCGGCGGCTCCGGCAGCAGCAGGCGGGATTTGAGATAGGCGAGCCAGGCGGCCATAACGAGATAATCTGCGGCGATCTCCAGCCGCAACCGGCGCACCGCGCCGATGTAGGTCAAATACTGCTCGGCTAGGGCGCTGATCGAAATATGCGCCAGGTCAACTTTTTGCTCTTGCGCTAAGCTCAATAATAGGTCGAGCGGGCCGTCGAACACGCCAAGGCGCACGACAAGATCATCGACTGACCCTGCATTGTCGTCGCTTGCGCATATTTCGAGAGTTTCAACGCCACCTTGCATGCCAGCCCGCACTTATCCGTTGATCGCCAGTATAGCGTCGAAGGGATGATTCGGCAGCCTAATAGAAATTCCGAGAACAACAATAATAATCAAATTGATACAATCCTTTTTTCATCCAAAACATGGGATTTTGCAAGTTCCGTGAGGTGCGTCATCCGCGCCTTGAGAGCAGGCAGATTGCCAGCTGCCTGTGTCGCTCGCCGCAAGAACCCGCAAGCCCGCTGCCAGCGTTCCCAAGAAACATCCGGCATCGCCGGTAATTCACACAGTGCTGCCAATTCATGAATGTCGGCATTGCAGACGAGTGCGACGTCCGTACCGGCTGCGAGAACTTTTTCGGCTCGGTCGGTGAGAGTGCCGCCTAAAGCCTTCATATCCAGGTCGTCAGAAATCAGCAAACCACCAAAACCTATTTCGCGCCGGATTATCTCGTGCATCGCGGCGGATTGCGAAACCGGATGTTTACCATCGATTTTTTCGAATAGAATATGGCAGGTCATACCTAGCGGCATCGCGGCCAACAGTTTGAATGGTGCAAAATCCTTCGCGACTATCGTGCGGTCATGCAGTACCACCGGTAAGGCAAGATGCGGATCGAACGTCGTGTGGCCATGCCCGGGCAGATGCTTTATCACCGGCAAGACCCCGCTGACGAGCAACCCTTCGGCAAAAGCTTGCCCTAGTTGCCCCACAGCGGCAGGGTCGGCACTGAAGGCACGGTCGCCGATCGCATCATGCGTCTCGGGATGCGCGACATCTAGCACCGGCGCGCAATCAACTGTTATTCCCAGGGCAGCTAATTCCTGACCTATAATTCGCCCGGACAGCCCGGCCATTTCAATGCCCAATGCTAAGTCATACTTGTAGAGCGCGCCAATAACCGCTGCCGGCGGCAACACCGGCCAGTGCGGCGGCTTTAGCCGGGCAACACGACCGCCTTCCACATCAATCAGGATTGGCACATCCGTATGGCGAACGCATGCACGCAAGGCTTGCACCAATTGCTTGACCTGCTCAGGGTCGTCGCAATTTCGCCCCATCAAGATAAAACCGAGGGGCTGTAGGGCGGAAAAGAAATCCGTTTCCTCAGCCGACAGGACCGTTCCCGCACAACCACAGATTAAAGATCTGGGGCCTAGCTTCGGAGCGGTCACTGGCTGCTGCTTTTCACGACCAGGCAGGATTGTTGCGCCGCCTTGAGGCCAGCGCACAGGTCATTCGCAGCCTCCTTACCCATCGGCTGCGTCTGAATTCGGAAATATGTCCCCTTGCCCGGCAATTCTGTGCGCACCAGACTTAGCCGGCTCTGCCGCAGTAAACTCGCATGGCGATTGACTATGGCGCTCATTAATTTCTCGGCTGCCGCTTCGTTGGGCGATGAAGCGAGTTGTACTCGCATACCACCGCCGCTGCCCAGCGCGGCAGGCTTGGTAGGCTGGCGAGTCTCTGGGGTTGCCATAGCTTCGGCTTTAGGCGTTACCATAGCCAACTTTTCTTCCTTGACCATATTCACCGCGTCCGTCTTTGCCAGAATATCGGCGATATCGATAGTCTCTTCCTTTTTGACGTCAGCTGCTTTTTTGCTTGTTTGCGCCAGCAGCTTGTTGCCGGCGGACTTTGTGGCGTTTTTGGCTGTTGTCTTATCCTTCTCCGCAACCGGTTTCGGTGCTTCGGCACGGGGCTTAGGTTGACTTACCGCCTTCATCTCAGCTTCGGCACTGGCTGTGCTAGAGGTGGGCGCTTCAGATTTCTGCTCTATTGTCGGCACCTCAACCACCGGCGCGACTTCTTTTAACTCCTGAACAAAAGGCGATTCAGTTTTCTGGGCAGCTGACGCAACTGGCGGGACGATTTGTTCGATTTCCTGTGTTACCGCCTCAACGGCACTTGCTGCTTGCTTTTCAGCATTAAAAACTGGCAACGCCACACTGCCGGAACTTGGAGCAACTGATGTCGTTGCTGGTGCTTCGTTTGCCGATTCGCTGCGAGCCGCCAAGACATCTGTGGCTGGTGTCGTATTAGTCGCGGATGGGGCTTGAGAATTTTGGGCGAGTAGCTTTTCGTCCGGCTGCTCGGGCTGAGGCAGTAGCTGTTCCTGCTTCGCTCGCTTGCTTTCGGGGCTCAGGGCGTCAAAAACAGTTGAGTCCTGGTGCAGCACTTCTATGCCGCCGGGATTTTCCGGCCTGATTTTGAAGGGCGTGGCTTCGGCCTGGATCGTTGGCACGATGCCGCTGGCATTCGGCGCATTGTCGCGCATGGTCATGAAAACATAACCGACACCAACGCTGAACAGCGCCAACCCGCTAACGACTAGCATACCAAATCCGCTACGGCGTGGTGACGCCGGACGCGGGCGATAATTCGGGCGCGGACGCCAGGTGGGATCAGGTTGTAGACTCATTCTTCATCTCCATATCTTTGCTATCGTCGCGCAATTCCGTCATCGGTTCAACCCCCAGCACGTTCAGGGCGTTGGCCAGCACCTGGCGGGTGCCATGCACCAGCGCCAGGCGCGAGAATGATGTTTCCCGGTCATCGGGCAACAGGAAGCGAAGTTCTGCTTGCTCCCGCCCCTTGTTCCACAGAGCATGAAAGTCCGTCGCTAAAGCAATGAGGTAATAGGTGACATCGTGCGGTTCCTGAGCTTCCACCGCCTTGGTCAGCACGCGCGGCCAGTCAGCTAGCCGCTTCAGCACCGCCAGTTCGGCGCCATGTGTAAGTTTTACCGGCAATTGCTTGGCTATTTGCGGCAAGTGTTCCGCAGCTGCGCCATAGCTTTCCTCGGCCTTACGGATGACGGAACAGCATCGGGCATGGGCATATTGCACATAAAATACTGGATTTTCGCGCGACTGCTCTTTGACTTTCGCAAAATCAAACTCCAACTCCGAATCTGGGGTGCGTGACAGCATGAAGAAGCGCACGGCGCCGGCTCCCACTTCTTCTACCATTTCCCGCAGCGTGATGAGGTTGCCCGAGCGCTTGGAGAGTTTAACCAATTCGCCGTTATTGAAAATTTTCACGATGGAATTATAGATGACGTTCAGCTTCGCCTGGCCGTCGCTCAACGCCGCCACCGCAGGGCGCATGCGCTCCAGATAGCCGCCATGATCCTTGCCTAAGACATTGATCATCAGATCGAAACCGCGCCGCACCTTGTCGTAATGGTAAGCGATGTCGGGCATGATATAGGCCCACTGACCATCACGCTTTTTCAGCGGCCTATCCGTATTGTCGCCAAATTGGCTGGAACGGAACAATGTTAGCGGCACCGGCTCCCAATCTTCCATCGCCTTGCCGCGCGGCGGCGGCAGTGTACCGGTATAGATCAGACCTTTCTGTTCCAGGATACCGAAGGCCTTTTCCAATGTGCCGTCGCCAATCAGGTCACGCTCATTGGTGAATACGTCGTGCTTGATACCGATGAGCCGCAAATCCTCCTTGATCAGAGCCATGATAGCGGACACAGCGAAATCTCGTATCGGCGCCAGCCAGACCGCTTCGTCTTTGTCCAACCATTGTTTGCCGTCGCGCTCCGCCAACGCCTGCCCGACATCTTTCAGATACTCACCCGGATAAAAACCTTCCGGAATCATGCCGATGGCCTCGCCCAAAGCCTCGCGGTAGCGCAGATGCGTGGTGCGCGCCAACACGTCCACCTGCGCGCCGGCGTCGTTGAAATAATATTCCCGTGTCACGGCATAGCCGGCGGATTGCAGCAGCGTGGCCACCGTGTCACCGATCACAGCACCACGCACATGGCCGGCATGCATCGGCCCGGTGGGGTTGGCCGAGACATATTCAATATTCACGCGCTTGCCCTGCCCGCTCTGGCTACGGCCATAATCCGCCGCCTCGCCCAAGACGCGCTGTAACTCACGCTGCCACACCGCCTGGCTGAGCCGTAGATTGATGAAACCTGGCCCAGCGATCTCGGCCGCCGCGATATCCGCTTCTTGCCGGAGTTCCTGTGCCAGCGCCTCCGCGACAGTGCGCGGCGGTTTGCCCAACCCTTTGGCCAGTGTCATCGCAATGTTGCAGGCGATATCGCCATGCGCCGGGTCGCGCGGCACCTCCAGTGTGAAGGCCGGCAACGGGACCGGCAACGCCCAACCAGACGCCACGGCTGTCTGATGCAGCCGGTGCTCCAAGAGTTGGTGGATATGGTCGAAAACCGTCATGTAACCGAAAACCTGTCTGCGACGAATATTAGTGTGAAGGGAATGGGGTAACCGCCAAAATGCTAACCTTCCCAAGACGTTGCAACTGCCAAAGAATCGCCGCGCTTGTCAAGGACCGCGGAAGGGCTTAGGATATTAACGTGGTAGTAGGAGAACGCTATGGATATGCTTCTCGAGTCTAGCAAAGGCTCAATTGTGTTGAGCAATGTCACTGGGGTTTGCCCAACCCGTTGTTTTTACAAAAACATTCAGCGCGGATATGGCTATCTTGGCCTACTGCTGATGCTGTCATGTTACGTCTATTCGTTGCATGCTGCGAAAGTTGCTTTATTTTCAGGTGCCGGCTTTTTTCATACCTTGTTCTGGTATGGGCCGGTTCTGGCCGGTGAGTTTTACTGCATCTATCTATTTCTAAACTTGGCAGGATGGCCGCGCTGGGATGATATCGTGAGGCGCACCTGGTTTGGAGTCTCGGTCATTGTTTTGGGTTGCGGCCTATTGCTAACCCTCTATCACACCCTATCGGCCTGGCATTTATATAAACCGATGATCGGCTGGTTAAGCGTCTTCATGGCTGTCTCCATACCCATCTGGGCGATGCCCGCGTCTAAAACCGTCTCTGTCAAGTTCAAGCTGCGTGACCAGAAGGACGAGACAGTCATCTGGCATGACCTGCCGCGCGAGGAAGCAGAACGCGTCATCGGCCAGGCACAGGATTTTCTACGACAAGCCACGCAGCAAGTAAATTAGACGAATTTCTCCGTTGAGAATGCACGTTGATACGCCGTGATCGCGAACCGATCTGTCATGCCCGCGATATAGTCGGCAACTAAGCGCGCGCGAGTCTCTACCTCGGCCGTCATTGAGATCCGCTTTTGCCATTCGGTAGGCAAACAGGTGAGGTTATTGAAATAATAACCAAAGAGTCCGGTTACAATCATATCCGCCTTGACGTTGAAGCGGTTCACATTCTCCTGACGATACATGTTGTCCATCAGGAATGCTCGGAACGTACGGAAATACTCATGCATCTTCGGACTTGCGGCTGCCAGCGGTTGGCCGGCTGCCCGCACCGCCGCAACATCTGGCGGTTGCACGCGCTGCAGATTCGCGCGCGTCGTATCCAGAACATCTGTTACCATGACACCTATGACCTGCCGCACCGCTTCCTGCACGAGCATCATGGGTGATACATTCGGATAACGCTGGCGGCACTCACCGATGATGGTATCGAATACCGGCAAGCCTGCGATCGCATCGACCGATAACATACCGGCGCGCACGCCATCATCAACGTCATGAGTATTATAGGCTATGTCGTCCGCCAAGGCGGCAACCTGCGCTTCCAAGCCGCAATAGTGTGCCAATTGCAGATCCCACTGTTGCTGAAAAGCGGCAATACTGGGCGGCACAGGCTTGTTGGGCTTGGCAGGCAGCAACGGCCCGTTATGCTTGACGATGCCTTCCAGAGTTTCCCAGCTGAGATTCAAGCCACTAAATAACGGATAACGGTATTCCAATTGGGTCAGAACACGAAAGGCCTGATCGTTGTGGTCAAAGCCGCCATAGGGCTGCATCACCGCGCACAGGGCTTCCTCGCCGAGGTCGAAGCCCGCACGAAGCGCCTGCTCCCC
>CAYOGS010000042.1:0-5830 GCA_964403435.1 uncultured Rhodospirillales bacterium
CTCCTAACATATATCGCCACAGAGACAATCTGGCGCTTTTTTCTAAATGATAATTATCGCATGAGCGCCGAGCAAACGGCCTTTCTATATTTATGGCTGGCGGTACCTGCCGTGATGCTTGGTTGGCTTGTGGCCATAAACTCGATTCTACATCACCGTTTTTCGCATTTCCGGATCACATTAACTGCAACGCTACCAAGAAAGACGAATCGTCTGCTGCGGGTATTTTTTGACAAGCAATCTAACAAACGCAGACTCTGATTATTCACTTGTTAATTTTGGCGTCTTCTACGGCTTTTGAGGCCTTGGCCGCAGCATCCTCGATTTTCTTGCGTGTCAAGAAATGCTCAAATGTCTCTAAGTCATTCTTATACTTAAATGTCTTCGACGCATTTTTCATGGCTGCTCGAGACCAATGCGTTGCTTTCGCAGGGTCTTTCTCTGTGCCGATGCCGCCATCATACATGCGAGCAATCAAGATGGCAGCGGTGCTATCTCCAAGTTCAGCCGCTTTACCATACCACCGCAAAGCCTCTACATAATTTTGTTGTAATCCAGCTTTCCCTTCATAGTAAAAATCGCCTAATTTGGTTTGAGCAGCGGCCACGTCACCATCTGCTGCGCGCCGCTGATAGGTTGCAGCAAGTTCCATGTCGCCTTGCACGCCCTGCCCGGTTTCAAACATCAAGCCGAGAAAATAGGCACTAGCCGGATTGCCTTGTTGAGCAGCTTTGCGGAACCATTTTGCTGCTTCAGCATGGTTTTGCTCAGTCCCTTGACCAAAGTAAAATTTTAAACCCACATTTAATTGGGCATATTCGTTGCCTAGCTCCGCTGATTGTAAATACCACTGGCCGGCTAGTTTATCATTCTTCTCAAAGCCATTACCGTTTTCGTGTAAATACCCGATGCTATACTGTGCCCAAGCGTCACCGCTCTTCGCTGCTTTTTCAAACCAGCTTGCTGCCACTGGGTAATCCTGGTTCACGCCATCATACCCAGTCTTTGTATACAGCAGGCCTAAGGCATATTGTGCTGAGGTGTTACCACTCGCCGCCTTTTCCCACCATTGCAGCGCTTCAACCATGTTCCTATCAACGCCGTTACCGGTCGCATAAGCCATACCTAGTTCGGTTTGTGCATCCGCATTGCCGATCATGGCCTTAAATTTGGTCATGATACCCGGGGGCTCAATTTTAGACTGTCCAATCAGTTCGTCTTGAGCAGCACTCCAGGCCGAAGTCGTGAGGCCAATAAGCAGAAGCAACCCATATATCGGAAGATAGCGACAACGCATTTGATACCTTAATCATTGATTCTGGTGATACTAAAAGAACCATTCCTCCAGAGCAAGATAGCAAACAATTTCAGGATTTTTGAGCCCTTGGGTGTGCTTTGGCGTAAATTTTGGTCAAATGTGTCGTCGATACCTGGGTGTAAAGCTGCGTTGAGGACAACGAAGCATGCCCTAGTAGTTCCTGCAACGTACGCAAATCGGCTCCGTCATTCAGCAGATGGGTCGCGAAACTGTGTCGTAGCGCGTGAGGCGTCGCTGAGTCCGGTAACCCAGCTAGACTTCGCAATTGCCGCATTTGGCGTTCCGCTACCCCAGGATTCAGTCGCTTGCCACGCGCGCCAATAAAGATGGGGGCGACATTGTTTGCAGCTGTGGGCTTACTGGCAAGATAGGCTGATATCGCCTCCCAGACTGCTGGCAGCAACGGCACAACTCGCTGCTTGTTTCCCTTGCCGCGCACTGTGATACGTTCCGTGTGCGCCAAGTCACAATGGTTGAGCGCGAGAGCCTCGCCCAGGCGCAACCCTGCTCCATAAAGCAATGTGTACAAGGCTTGATCACGTAGTGCCAGCCAGGTTTTGCCGGATTGAACATCAGAGGCTGAAGCCAAGGCCGCAATGCTGTCTTCAGACAATGGACGTGGTAAGCGGCGAGCTAATTTAGGTAATCTGAGCAGAGCAATTTCTTCGTTGTGCAATACGCCTTGGCGATCCGTCCAACGATAAAAACCACGGATAGCGGACACGGCGCGTGCGCGGGAGGCCGCTGTCAACCCCTCCGCCGCCAGATGGGCAAGCCAGGCGCGAAAATCCCGCAGTGCGAATTGCGCCAACTGCTTGCAGCCAATTTCACCACTCAAATGCTGATGCGCGAAGGCAACAAAAGTCGCCGCGTCGCGTTCATAGGCGAGGATAGAATTTTTAGCGACACGCCTTTCCTCTTTTAACCAGCACAACCAATTCTCAAACGCATCCCGTGCATCGACTTTCAAGGGGAGATGCACGGGCAGCGGCATGGTCAAGCCGCGCTCGGCAAAATCGTTTGGCCGGATTTCGCCCAGTCGGCGACGAACTGCGCCAGTCCTTTATCGGTCAGCGGATGGTTGAATAGCTGGCGAATTACGGATGGTGGCATTGTGGCAACATGGGCTCCCATTTTGGCGGCATCTGTGACATGAATGGGGTGGCGAACTGAGGCAACCAGTACCTCGGTCTTAAAGTTTTGTGCCTGATAAATGGTGCATATTTCTTCAATCAACCCCAGCCCATCCTGCCCAATATCATCCAGCCGGCCGACAAAGGGCGACACAAACGTGGCGCCGGCCTTGGCGGCCAGAAGCGCTTGAGCGGCGGAGAAACACAATGTGACATTCACCATGGTGCCCCGCCCGCTGAGCTGCTTGCACACCTTGAGGCCTGCTGGGGTCAATGGCACTTTTACGGCAATGTTTTTAGCCAGCTTAGCCAAATACTCGCCCTCTTTCAGCATTGTGTCGTAGTCTGTAGCCGCTACCTCGGCACTGACTGGGCCACTGACTACGGCGCAGATTTCCTTGATAAGCTCGATAAAATTGCGGCCGGCCTTGGCAACAAGCGAAGGGTTGGTGGTCACGCCATCCAGTAGGCCACTACTGGCCAAATCCTTGATTTCGGCGAGATCGGCGGTATCAACAAAAAATTTCACAGATAATCTCCTTGGCAAAACGTCGACTAACTACATAGCTTAAGGCATGAGCGTGACCAAGGCCATATATGACGTCATCCTGCCACTGCCCATGGCTGATTCCTATGAATATAACGCTACGGATCAACTGAAACCAGGACAGTTGGTGACTGTACCCTTTGGTAAAAAGCTGGTTACCGGACTGATATGGCGCGAATCGCCTGGACTGCTGCTACCGGAACGCCGCAAATTCATTGCTCAAACCTGCCCTCTGCCTCCCCTACCGGCTGATTTTCTACAATTTCTACTCTGGTCAGCGCGTTACACCATGAACCCGGTCGGGTTGATCCTAAAAATGGCCCTGGCCGGGACCAACATACCGCCGCCTCCTGCTCCAATCCATCTTTGGCAGCGCGCAGAAACGAATCAGATCTCGCCGCGTGCTGGTAGCAAGGCTGCACAATTACTGGCGTTATTCAATGATCCGGCAAGAAACCTAAGTGCCGAGGCGTTATTGGTCAAAGGTTTTTCGGTCAGTGAGGCCAACCGTTTGGTGCTACGCGGACTGCTTCAACGCATTGAAGTTGTTGCCGACATAGGTGACGTGATCAAACCTGATTTTAAAATCCCGGAATTGACCGAAGCACAAAGTCAGGCCGCGGAGGCCATTCAAAAATCACAACTTAAAGCTACAACGATCGTGCTGCAGGGCGTGACCGGCGCTGGCAAAACTGAGGTCTATTGCGAGGCCATTGCTGCAACCTTACGTGTTGGAAAACAGGCGCTGGTACTGCTCCCGGAAATTGCCTTGACGACCGCAATGCTGAGACGATTTGCAGCGCGCTTTGGCGCCGTGCCGACCGTTTGGCATTCTGGCCTAACCGGCAAGCAGCGTAGCGGCGCATGGTGGGCTATCACCCAAGGAAGGGCGCCACTGATAATCGGTGCCCGATCTGCTCTGTTCCTGCCATACCCGAATCTGGGGCTCATCGTCGTGGATGAAGAGCATGAGACGTCTTATAAACAAGATGAAGGTATCATTTACCAAGCTCGTGACCTTGCGGTAGTGCGGGCACGACACGGGGATTTCTCTGCCATTCTAGCCAGCGCCACGCCTTCGCTGGAAACGTTCGTCAATGTCCAACAAGGCCGTTATCGATTGGTCAGACTACCAGAACGCTATGGTGGTGCTAGTTTACCAGTTATACATCGTATTGACATGCGCGCAGAAAATTTGCCGGCTAACCGCTTCATCAGCGCGCCACTTCTATCTGCCGTTCGTGAAGCGCTGCGGGCGGGCGAACAAAGCATGCTGTTCGTAAACCGACGTGGCTACGCGCCTTTGACTCTTTGTCGCCATTGTGGCCACCGATTGCATTGTCCTCAATGTAGCGCTTGGTTGGTGCAGCACCGTCAGCAGCAGCGATTGCAGTGCCATCATTGTGGTACTCATTCTCCAATGCCTGAGCGCTGTCCTGCTTGCCAGGAAGTCGGATTTTTTGCTGCCTGCGGACCAGGGGTGGAGCGTGTAGCAGAAGAAATCGGGACTTTACTTCCACAAGCGCGGTGCGCCGTTATGTCCAGCGATTTGTTACAGAATCCTCAAGCTATCACCGCGTTACTAGCAAAAATGAATGAGCACGAAGTGGATATTCTGGTAGGCACCCAAATCATGGCTAAGGGCTACCATTTTCCTAATCTAACGCTGGTCGGCATTATTGATGCGGATCTAGGCTTGAGCGGTGGCGACCCACGCGCCAGTGAACGCTGTTTCCAATTACTCCAACAGGTCGCTGGACGTACCGGACGTGGTGAGAAGCCAGGTCGTGCCTATCTGCAGACCTATCAGCCAGATCATCCGGTCATGGCTGCTTTGCAGCGGAACGACCATGATGCTTTTATGACTGCCGAACTGGTAGAACGGCAGGCCTATGATTTGCCTCCTACCAAGCGTCTAGCGGCCATAATTTTGTGCGGAGCCGATTTGCGTCTTGTTCAGGTGACGGCGGCGCGCATCTGCCAGGCCTTGCCGCAGAATGAACGCCTCAAGGTTTTGGGTCCTGCACCGGCACCCATTGCGCTCCTTCGTGGCCAACACCGTCAGCGTCTTTTAGTGATCACTGACCGTCAGATCGACCTGCAGGCAGTACTGCAGACAACGCTCGATAATATCAGTCTCCCCAAACCCTTGAAAATTCGTGTTGATATTGACCCATACAGTTTCTCTTAACCAATTTTCTGCATAGTTGCACCAGTTTTAACTTCCGCAGATCATGATGGTATTCCCCCTCGCCCGCCTATCTAACTGGCATAGTATATCCCTGCTTTTGGGTTGTACTGTGCTGAACATTATCGGCGAATTTTTTTACGATAGCTGGTGGCAACATGTGTTGCTGTTGGCCCTGGTTTCGGCAGCTTTTGGCCTGCTGATCGTGCGTTTGCTGCAGCAAGAAAATACTCTTAAGACTGCGATCAACGCTGCGCAATCTTCCGCACGCTTTTCGGCATTGCAGGTGGCGGCGATTGATTCGGCACCGTTCGGCGTAGCGATCACTAACCCCGGCCAGCCGGAGAATCCGATTATTTTTGTCAACCACGCTTTCTCGGTGATGACGGGATATACCGCTTCAGAGGCCATCGGCAGGTCATTTAACCTGCTCTACGGAATTCACACGAGCAAGGAAGATATCGGCGCCATCGCGGATGCTTTTGCTAATAAGGCGGGTTTGCGCCTTACGACACAGCACTACCACAAGTCGCAGACACCTTTCTGGAATAATTTGCAGATTAGCCCGCTATTCGACGATGACGGAGAACTCAAAAATTTTATTCTTATCATTGACGATGTTACTGCCATGCACAACACACAAC
>CAYOGS010000042.1:5840-10837 GCA_964403435.1 uncultured Rhodospirillales bacterium
CGCTAAAGAACAGGCAGAACGAGCCACCAATGTGAAAAGCAATTTCATGGCAATGATGAGCCATGAAATACGGACGCCTATTAACGGTGTGCTTGGCACGCTCTCTTTGCTCTGTGAAATGCCCCTAGGCGACGAAGCGAAGCAGTTGGCAGAAACCTCATATAATTCAGCAGACGCGTTACTCACCATCGTCAACGATATGCTGGATTTTAGTAAGATCGAGGCCGGCCGTCTAAATCTCGAGGCCGTGCAGTTTGATTTGCCTGAACTCATTACTGGCTGCATGGCTTTGTTGCAGCCGAATGCGGAGCGCAAGCAGATCGGGTTGAATCTAATCATGGATGACAAGTTGCCGAATTTTGTGAGCAGCGACCCAACGCGAATTAAGCAAGTCTTGCTCAACCTCATCTCCAACGCTGTCAAATTTACAGGTAAAGGTGCAGTCACTGTCAAAATCAGTAATCTACTGGCTCAGACCAGCGAAGCGGGGACAGACTGCATTGTTCGCTTTGAAGTGGCCGATACTGGTATTGGCATGAGCCAAGATGGCATGACGAAAATTTTTACCGAATTTCACCAGATCGATCCCAGTATTGCGCGCCGTTATGGCGGCACAGGGCTGGGCCTAGCTATCTGCAAACGCTTAGTGCAAATGATGCATGGGGAGATTGATGTGGAAAGTCGCCTTGGCGAAGGCAGCAAATTCTCCTTCGTCCTGCCTTTACCTGTAGTCAATGCCACGCATGCCAAGCATGTGGAGTATGCCAAACCTGTGGCAGCCAGCCAATCACGAGATATTTTGGTAGTAGAAGATAATGCGACGAACCAACTAGTTCTGACTAAGATGCTGGAACGTGCCGGTCACCGTTTTGCTATTGCGGAAAACGGTGCGATTGCCGTTGGCATGATCCAAGCTCAGGCTTATGACCTCGTCTTTATGGATGTTTCTATGCCGGTGATGGATGGCTTAACAGCGACACGTCAAATTAGGTCATTAGGTGGCCGTTATGCGACGGTGCCGATTATAGCGATGACGGCGCAGTCCATGCAAGGCGACCGTGAACGCTGTCTGGCCTCGGGCATGAACGATTATCTCGGAAAACCCGTGCGCCGCGATGCGCTGCTCAAAATGTTACAGCATTGGCTTAAGCAGGACGAATCCACCACCGACGTTGCACTTGCCGAGGGCAACGGGGTATGCGGTGGCGGTGAGGTGATTGATTGGCAAGTCTTGGAGCAAATGGCGGAAGATGTCGGTCCGGAAACTATTGAACGTCTGCTGTCTGTCTTTGAGCAGGACATGGTACAACGTCTGGGCAGTTTCAAAAATGCCATCCGGAATGAAAACTGGGAGCTAATGAAACGCGAAGCGCATACTTTGAAAAGCAGTAGTGCCAGTTGTGGGCTAGCTTCTTTGTCGGCCACTATGGAAGAAATAGAATCAGCGCTTGAGCATGGCAACCGGCTACAAGCCGTTGACCGAGCGGCGCATGTTGACGGATTAGCTCTGGCCGCGCAAAGTGCCTTGCGGGACGTGCGTAACCGTTACCAGCGGGAGAATTTGACATGATTGAGTCCAGCCTCACCTTACAGTGTGGCTTTCTGGAGCCGCTGGATTATGACCGCGGAATCATCCGTATTGACCCCAGCGATCTCAAACGTCTCGGCCTTTCTGTCGGTGCGCGGGTGATGCTAAATGCCGGCGGTACGGTCTATGCCGTAGCCTATCCTGCTACCATGGAGCACCGCAACCAAGGGCTCGTGCTTCTGGATGATATGCAGATGCATAATTGTGGTGTTAGTTCCGGTGAGATCGTGAAGGTTAGCGCCGCGCCTGAATTGGAGACCGCCCCTTCCCTAGCCTTGACTGCGCAGCATGGGCTGGACGCCAGAGCCGCTAAAGCTCGCCTGCCGCTCATCCGCCGCCGCCAACTTGAAGGACAGGTCGTGGCCTCAGGCCATGTGTTGCGGCTGCGTATGGCTGATCAGTTCGATATGATGTTGCAAGTCACGGCGATCGGCAAAAATACACCCGGAATTGTGCGGAATCTTACCGAGATTCAAGTCGCCGCCAGCCAGAGCAGTCCGCGTTCATTGGCCATGTCGTTGCTAGGCGGCATGCGCCGGGAATTCTATTGGTTGGAAGAGTGGCTCAACGCCATGCGCCAGCATCCGCAAAGCGGCATGCGATGCGTGTTGCTTGAAGGCCCCTCGGGGAGCGGCAAGACGATGCTGGTGGATGCCTTAGCACAGCACACTGGTACTTATCTTGATAAAATATACGCCTCACGGGTCATTGCCGCGCATGGTGGTGCCTCCGAAATCTTTGAGCAAGGCTTCAGCGCCGCTGCCAGTCAGGCACCGGCTATTATTATGATTGACGATATCGATTTATTGCTTCCAACGACAACTGACTGGACGAGGTCTATAATTGCCAATCAGTTTTATGCGCAGCTCGACCGGTTGCCGCGTTCGCTGCCCGTTGTGATCGTCGGGTTAACTCATCAACGCCAGGCCATCGATCCGGCAGCATTGCGCCCTGGTCGGTTTGAGCGCACTCTCATTATAGATCCGCCAGATCGGGAGAACCGGTTGGAGATCCTACAGATTCTAGCGCGTGATCATCAACTTGGCGATGATGTTAATTTGGAGCGTCTCGCTGCCCTTACGGAGCATTTTGTTGGCTCCGACCTCCAAGCCATGGTCAAAAATGCGGATATGCGTGCCCAGCGGGCTGAGCGGCTGAAGGCCAGGGCGACCGCGGCGGTGCCGGATGTAACACCTATTGCCATGCACCATTTCCGTGCAGCGTTGACTGAAATCGTGCCGAGACGCAGTGAGATTTATAGTACTGAGAGTCCAGCCAACAATTGGAACGATATCGCCGGTCATGAGGATATTAAACAAACACTGCGCGAGGCAGTGGAGCGTCCTATTAATTTCGGATTGCTGCATGACAATAAAAGTGCGCCGCCGCCCCATGGTGTGCTGATCACCGGAGCACCTGGCACAGGCAAGACCAACATGGTTCGGGCGTTGGCAAATGCCACTCGTGCCCGCTTCATACATGTTGACGCGCTAGATATCGCTCTTGCTGAAGATCCACCGGCGATATTACGGCGCCTATTTATCAAGGCTCGTCAATCAGCGCCAAGCATGCTGTTCATTGACTCTCTTGATGCGCTGGTGCCGCAGGCGGATACTTTGCCCGACAGTAAGTTGTCCATCGCGTTCAATTGTTTTCTGCGCGAGTTCGACGCTACACAAGATATGCATGGCTTGACGATCCTGGCGGCTACCAGCCATGCGGACCGCATTGATCATGTGTTGCTTAAACCGGGTCGTTTTGATTACGTGCTAAACATTCCGTTGCCGGATGTGCTTGCACGGCAGAAAATCTTTGATTACCACGCGCATAAATTGCCCCTGGCCGCGGATGTGAACTCTGATGTACTGGCTGAGGCAACCCAGGGCTTTAGTGGAGCGGATATTGAAGGTGTGTGCCGCCGTGCAGGTATTTTGGCGCTGCGCCAATCTGTTGCTCAGCAGGACGGGCAGTTGGCGCCACCGGTCGTCAATATGGCGATCTTCATGCAGATTTTGCGAGGTTGGCGACGGTGATGCAGCGGGCTTTCTTCACTGACCCCGAGCAGGCAGTCAGTCGTATACAAGAGATATACGATACCAATACGTCGGCGTTGCGCGACAGTCTTGCCACCTTTGCGGCAGGACACGATATACCCAAACGGCAACGCCTGTGTTACCCCTATGCTGCGATAACTCTTGAAACTCAGGCTCAAGTGGAAGAGAGCTTGGCGTATGGCTACATAAACGGACGAGGCCGTTATCTGACTACATAGACGCGCCCACTGATGTTCTCCAGTTATTATCGTGAGCAATTCCGGCTGCTGCTGAAGAACCACGGTGTGCCCATTGAAATTGGCGTTAGCGAAACGCCCATTCCGGTGCATTTTGCCTTTCCTGATGGCGTTCATGTGGAAGGCGATCTGATGCCTGAGCGCGTTAACAAACTAGCCGAGAATTTTTATCTGCCCAACTTGGCCGATCTGGATGACAGCATCGCTAACGGTTCCGCCCTGCCGACGCCCGATGGTAGTCGTCCCTTAGCGCTCTTCACCGCTGCCCGCACTGATTATTCGTTGCACCGCTTGCGGCATTATACCGGCACAGGTGCTGAGTATTTTCAAAACTTTGTTATTCTAACAAATTACCAGTTTTATGTGGAAGAGTTCGTTCGCATGGCGCAGAGCATTATGCAAGTGACGGACGACCCCACGCAGCGTGCATACCGTGAACAATATAAATGTCTGGTGGAACCGGGAGGGCATATAACACCTAACCGTAATCTGGGGGGTGGCGAACCGCAAGGATCACCCAGCACCCGCCTCCCGCAAATGCCGGCCTATCACTTGGTGCGTGACGATGCTTGTGGCATCACGATCATCAATATCGGTGTTGGCCCTGCCAACGCCAAAACGATCACCGATCATCTTGCGGTACTTCGCCCTCATGCCTGGATTATGCTGGGGCATTGCGCCGGCCTGCGCGAAACTCAAAAGCTTGGTGACTATGTGTTGGCGCATGCCTATGTGCGCGACGACCATGTGCTAGATGCAGACTTACCCTCTTGGGTTCCCGTTCCTGCTTTGGCCGAAGTACAGCGTGCTTTGGAGTCAGCCGTAACGCAAATCACCGGCAAGGAAGGTTTGGCAATTAAGGCTTTGATGCGAACTGGGACGGTGGTGACCACAGATAACCGGAACTGGGAGTTACTCGGATATCAGCGGCTGGTTGAACGGTTCAGCCAAAGCCGCGCCATTGCTCTGGATATGGAATCGGCCGTAGTTGCCGGCAACGGCTTTCGTTTCCGCGTGCCTTACGGCACTCTGCTCTGTGTTTCTGACAAGCCACTACATGGCGAGATCAAGCTGCCTGGCATGGCCAATCGGTTTTACCGTCAGCAGGTTGACCAGCAT
>CAYOGS010000042.1:10847-11110 GCA_964403435.1 uncultured Rhodospirillales bacterium
GCATCTGCTTATAGGCGTGCGCTCCATGGAACTTCTACGGGCGCTGGGACCAGCGAGCCTGCACAGCCGCAAGCTCAGGAGCTTCGTTGAAACGGCATTTCAGTAGTACCTCATAAGCCCTGCTGCAGGGCCTTCACGAATTCCGCCAATCCGACCTGACGCCGTCGCTTCAGCCGTTCACTGCTGAGGATAGCTTGAACATGGCTGACGCTCTCGTCCAAATCACGGTTGACGATGACATAATCATATTCCGCCCAATGGCT
>CAYOGS010000043.1:0-8524 GCA_964403435.1 uncultured Rhodospirillales bacterium
TCATTATGCCATGATGTTGCCTGCATTTCGAGGCGTTCCAGCAATTAGAGACATTCCCGGTCTCGTAAACCCTCGCGGTTTTGTTCTGATCGATCAGTTCCAACGCAGCAAAGCCTTCGCCAACATCTTTGCGGTCGGTGTGTGCGTTGCCATTCCTCCGATTGCCGTTACACCTGTGCCGGTCGGCGTTCCCAAAACCGGCTTTATGATTGAGTCTATGGTGACGGCGGCTTCACGCAATATTGGGCAGCTGATGCGTAACAAGCCAGCGAACGTCATGGCGACATGGAATGCCATTTGCCTTGCTGATTTTGGCGACAGTGGCGTTGCATTTGTAGCGCAACCGGAAATGCCCCCACGCAATGTCAATTGGTCTTCAAAAGGCCGCTGGGTGCATTGGGCTAAACAGGCATTCGAGAAGTTCTTTCTCTATAAAATTCGTCGTGGCCAGAGTGAGCCATTCTATGAGCATTGGGGCTTGCAACTGCTGGGGATACGGAAATTGAAAATCACCAAGACCATCAAGTCCAATTAATCCTAACCCACACATAAAGGTAACCACCATGAAGATGAACATTCATCATGTTGAAAGAATAATCCGTGTCGTCGGCGGCGCAGTCTTGGCGTCAATGGCTTTTTGGGGGCCGCAGAATATGTGGTTTCTTGTTGGATTAATCCCATTAGCTACCGGGTTAATTGGCTGGTGCCCTCTCTACGCAATTATGGGAATTAATACTGCGAAAATGTGTGGTGCAAAATGTGGTTGCGCGACACCTAATCAACCAAAGGGGACGCCATGACAAACCTAGACCAAGCTGTACTTCGTTTCGCTTCTGCTGTTGTTCTTGGCAGTCTTGCTTTGGCTTATGCTCATAGCAGCTACTGGCTTTTGCTGACGGCATTTGCCGGGCTGAACATGCTGCAAGCGAGTTTTACCGGCTTTTGCCCCGCTGCTACTCTTTTCAAGAGGTTGGGTATCAAGGCGGGCAGCGCTTTCCACTAGTCAAGTTTCCTAGCTAGGACTGTTGTTGTGGTTATGGGCTTAGATGTCGGGACGTTTTCTGCACAAGTGAGTTCTAGTCGTTTTAGTATCGCGATTTGGCCTGCTGATTGCGTCATAAGCAAGGGTATGTGATTACTGCAGATTAGGGTTAGAAGGGGTAGAGTCTTGTGAGAAAACCAATCATAACTATGGCGGCTATGGCCAGCTGCGTCTGCGCATCGGCCTGCGGGTACACGCGAGCCGATGGAACTGCGCAAGCGGATCAGATCGCGAAGGCTGAATTGGCGATAGAGAGTTTTCAGAAGGCGCTGAAGCGGGAACTGATGACGGCAATCGCGGATAAAGGCGTGGAGGAAGCGATTCATGTTTGCAACGAAAAAGCGCCTGTGATCGCCCGTGAACTTTCTAGCAAGCATAAACTCGAGCTGCGCCGCACCAGCCTGCGCTGGAGGAATCCGGCGAATGAGCCAACGGCAGAAGAAAAGGCTGCGCTGCTGGCGTTTGAGCGCAAGAAAAACGAAGGAGTGGAATTCACGTCGCTGAATGCCACATTTGCCACTCAAGAGGGGCTGAGGTACATGAAGGCGATTCCCATGAAAGGAATGTGTGCGGTTTGTCATGGCACGAATGTGGATCCCAAACTTTATCAGACCATCAAGTCTTACTATCCTTATGACAAGGCAACGGGCTTTAAGGAAGGCGATATTCGCGGCGCTTTCTCAATCCTGCTGGCCTATGGCGCGACGGCTAAGCCCTGATAATTCTGACACCCAGATGTGGAGAACCCAATGGACAGTCGTGATATCTTAAAAAATGTTGTTGACCTGTGCATGTCCGCATCGAAGAAGGAATAAGCCATTAAGCATCGTTGGAAAGCGCTTCGCAATCGATCATTGATGCGTTGCAGGCGCTGCTGAATGCCAGAACGGCGGAAACAGCCGCGAAGGCCGTTGCATAGGAGAAATCATGTTAGACTATTTTGATCCAGTCTTGCTGGCGCGCATTCAGTTTGCGTTTACAGTAAGCTTCCATATTGTTTTCCCAGCCTTTACGATTGGACTTGCCAGCTTCTTGGCGGTGACGGAATGGCGATGGCTGGCCACAGGAAATGAAGTTTACCGCGACGTCTATAAATTCTGGGTCAAGATATTCGCTGTCGCCTTCGGCATGGGAGTCGTGTCAGGCGTTGTCATGTCATATCAGTTCGGCACCAATTGGTCGCTGTTCTCCGACAAGACCGCCAATGTGCTGGGGCCGCTTCTCGGCTTTGAAGTGCTGACCGCTTTCTTTCTTGAAGCCTCATTTCTTGGAATCATGCTGTTCGGCTGGGGGCGTGTGAGTCCACGTATGCACTTCGTGGCCACGTGCATCGTGGCGAGTGGCACACTGATGTCAGCGTTCTGGATTTTATCCGCGAACAGCTGGATGCAGACACCTCAGGGATTCGAAATAGCAGCCGATGGTCGCTTGATGCCCACGAACTGGATTGAAATCATATTTAATCCATCGTTTCCCTACCGTTTTGCGCACATGGTGATTGCCGCCTATTTGACGACGGCCTTCGTCGTTGGCGGTGTGGGAGCGTTTTATCTCTGGAATAACCGTCATATTCCGCAGGCGCGCGTTATGCTGGGTATGGCGGCCATCATGGCCGCGCTTGTCGCTCCGGCTCAATTGCTGGTTGGCCACGCGCATGGAGAAAACACCATGCATCACCAGCCTGCCAAGGTGGCAGCGATGGAGGGCAACTGGGATCATAAGACCAATGCGCCGCTCTATCTTTTTGGGTGGCCAGATCAAGAAGCTGAACTAGTGAAATATGGTATCAGCATCCCAGGCGGAGCCAGCTGGATACTGACCGGAGACGTAAATGGTGAGATACCATACCTGAAATCATTTGTACCAGAAGACCGCCCACCCGTAGCATGGGTGTTCTGGTCATTTCGCGTTATGGTCGGTCTTGGGATGCTGATGATTTTTGTCGGCATGGCAAGCGCCATCCAGTTCTTTCGGAGGAAATTATTTGACTGCAGATGGCTGCATGCCTGCTGGATGCTGATGATGCCGTCTGGCTTTATCGCTCTGCTGGCGGGGTGGTTTGTTACCGAGATCGGGCGACAACCCTGGACAGCCTATGGCGTCGTGCGCACTTCGGAATCCATATCACCCGCGATTTTAGGGCCGCAGGTTGCCTGGTCTCTGCTGGCCTTCGTCGTGATGTATACGTTTGTGTTCGGTGCGGGTAGTTATTACATCCTGAAGCTGATCGGCAAGGGCATTCCTGCTGCAGAGGAAGCGGAACAATACTATCAGCATAGCATGGAAGCTTCCGTTGTTGAAGCGGTAGCCGTGAAGGGAGACAAGCATGTTTGATTTCTCGGGAGTGATTGACCTGCCACTAATCTGGGGCTTGCTGATTGCAACGGCAGTTTTCGTATATGTGTTACTGGATGGGTTCGATTTAGGCGTTGGGATCTTATTTCCATTTGCTCCTTCGGATAAATGCCGCGACCGAATGATGAATTCGATTGCGCCGTTCTGGGACGGGAATGAAACCTGGCTTGTGCTTGGCGGCGGAGGTCTGTTCGCGGCTTTTCCGCTGGCTTACGCTGTGCTCATGCCGGCGTTTTATATGCCCATTATCCTAATGCTGATGGGGCTTATCCTGCGTGGCGTTGCATTTGAATTCCGTTTCAAGGCAAGCGAGAGATCTCGACCATTTTGGGATGTCGTTTTTCATGCAGGGTCACTTGCCGCTGCCTTCTGTCAGGGAATAATTTTGGGAAGTTTTGTGCAAGGTGTTGAGGTGGATGGGCGTAACTTCGCGGGTGGCCCGTTTGATTGGGCTACAGGCTTTAGTTTGATGACAGGGATAGCCATTGTCTTTGGGTATGCACTGCTTGGCACTACATGGCTGGTTATGAAGACTGAAGACATCACACAAGAATGGGCGCGGCGCGTTGGTAAGTATGTTTTAGGTTTCGTCGCGATTTTCATGGGCATTGTCAGCATGACCATGCCTTTTCTGAATGTGCGAATATATGAGTTTTGGTTCAGCGCTCCCAATATCTTCTTCTTGTTACCAGTCCCGGTATTAACGGCAGGTTTATTCTGGTTGGTTTGGAAAGATTTAAACAATCCTTTAGCTGAATATCGCCCGTTTCTAGCCAGTGTAGGTATTTTTTTGATGAGCTATTTGGGGATGTGCATCAGCCTCTTCCCGTGGCTCATTCCGTTTCAATACAGCATATGGGAGGCTGCCGCATCCGGGCCTGGCTTGTCGCTTATGCTCGTTGGGGTCGTGCCCATGCTGCCACTGATCCTTGGCTATACTGGTTACTGCTATTATGTCTTTCGGGGTAAATCCAGCCATGAGCATATGTATTAAGCTTATTCGTAAGTGGCTTGACCAGCATCATGTGGCCAAGCAATGGGCGTGGTTCATTATTTTATGGTTTGGTGGGCTGATGGCGGCCACATCTCTGGTTTATCCGATAAAATGGATAGTTAGGGCAGCACAATGAGAGCAATATGCGTTTGCGAATGATAGAAACCAGTCTTGCGCGCAATTGGAGCAATCAATCTTTTTGGTAACACCAAGAGCTCCACGCAAGTTGAGAGTAGTGTGTTACCACCCCACTCTGGCGCGCTGAAGCGCGATGGTATTCCAAGCGGTGTTACCAAAGGTATTACCATTTCAGGCGTAAAATTTATCTCAGTCCAAATACCACAGTATGGCTCCCCATAAGTAAGGGGAGGCTATGTATGGTAGCATTGTTCCGCTCTGCCGAATTGGTTAAATTAACTTGACACATGTGTTACGGTATTCCCGATATTCCCCAGTAGAATGCACAGCGGACGAAGGTATGCTGGTGAGCCATATCGATTGAGGTCGATTTGTTAAAGTCACGAACAATTTCAATATTTGTTCTTCTGCTCATCGCAGCTGTTGGTATCAACTATCTGCTGCAACCACCGCCGGTAAAGCTTCAACCTTTTTTGCCTGGCGTTATCGACAAACGTTCGTGGTTGGAGACTAATTGTCGTGGCGTCGGGCGGGACATTGACAAGTGCAAAGCAACCGTTGACGCCCTAAGCGGCTCAGGCGAGGCTGCTTTGCGACTGGCGCAAGGTATAGCGCCTGACGACCTTTCAGGTCGGCACTACTGGCTCCACATTGCCGCTCAGTATGGCAGCCCTGAGGGCATGCGTCGGTTGGCTCAAGCGCTCATCGAACTGCCGGATGCAACATATGGCCGGGTGCACCGTATCCGAGCGCGCTACTGGCTGGAGCGCGCGGCGCAGGCGGGCGATATTGAAGCCAAGAATCTCATGTCTCAAATCCCGGTTGTATCCGAAGCCGAGGCAGCGGAGAAAAGAATTCCCAACGCGGCGAACCCAAACCCAGAATTAATCTGTAGCCCAATGCCTTGGTGGCGTGTTTTTGCTTTGCTGTGGGGCGACTTGGACTACAGGCTGCTCTCCAGTGACTTCCTTGCCTGCAAAGATATTCCTCGCTTCGAAGAAAATGCTCTTCGTGGCGAGAGTAACTCATACACGTCGGCAGTGACGCTTTCCTTCTACATAGCCTTCACACATCAGGCACAGTATGATGATCAATCTCTGTATTGGGATCTTACTGGGGTCGAGAACGACAATACGACAAGTTGGTATAATATTGGCATGATTTGGCGGAGCGATAGGGGGGGCTCTGAGTTCAATCCCGATAGGCGACTAAGAGCGAGATACTGGTTGCGTCAGGCGGCGCTCAAAGGCGACAAAATGGCCTTGCTCTCTATTGGTCGAGTCGACAAGTTGGACCTTACCAGCAAATGGCTGAATGAGGAGCCGTGAGGAGGTGTACGATGTTCACGGCCGGTGTTGAGTGGTGTCGCAAATGCGCAATTCTTCTGTGCTTTACCGGTGTTTCGGATGTTGTGTTAGCGGAAGATAGGGCAGGACGCATCGGCAAGTACTTGCCTGGCGCCGTTGTCTCTAGGTCATGGCTTGAGACTAATTGCGGAAAGCAAACAGAGGATGTGACGACCTGTCAGCTAACGGTGGAGGCACTTGATGGCTCAGAAAGCGCGGCCATTGCGCTTGCCAATGCCGCGTTGCCGCTTAGAGACGACGAGTCCCAGTTCTATTGGCTTCGCGTCGCCGCAGAAAATGGTAGCCCAGAGGGGATGCGTCGATTGGGTGAAGCCTTTGCAGGATTGCAACATAGAGAATATGGAACGGCTCACACAATCAGAGCCAAATTCTGGCTTGAAAAGGCGGTTGAGCGCGGTGATGCAAAGGCGAAAGATATTCTGGCGAATTGGATAGATTCACCGAGAAATTCAGCAGAAGCTGGCAGTGCCGAGAAACACCTGCCAGCAAATGAAGATCAGGAGTTATTCTGCGGTCCAGCACCTTGGTGGAAGATCACCGATGTGCGAAATTCGACGAACAAGGGCATGAACATTTCTTGCCGTGAAATTGCTATGTTTGAAGTTAACGCGCTAGCCGGATCACAAGAATTGGCCATACGCCTACTTAACTTTTTTGATGGAATCCAAGCAGTTTTCGTGCCTCACGACAAGAGCTGGCGTAATAGGCTCTACTGGTCAACAATTTCCGCTGAAAATGGTCGCCCTGTAGCGATCTATACTCTGGGGTTTTATATGACAGGCAAGGGTGTATTAAATCGTCCAGACAATCCAGATTTCAAGCTGAGGGGACGTTTCTGGCTCCGCAAGTCAGTCAACGAAGGATATGCAAGCGCAAGGTCAGCGTTAGAGGAATTGGACAAGGTAGACATTGCGGGTGCTTGGCTGCCAACTAAGAGGTGAAACCTGATACCGTGGATATGCCAGATACTGTAGGGTAACGGCGTGACCTGGGGGACACGATAATCATACACCCGATTGAGGTAAGACCATGGCGATGAAGAAGCGCTACATCGTTGCCGCGGCAATGCTATTGGTCACTGCTTACGAAATCGCGGTTCTGCCGGTGCCGACCAAATTCCAACCCTACCTGCCTGGGATCGAGGAAGCGCGCTCATGGTTGCGCATAAACTGTCGAAGCGTTGAGCATGATATTGGGATGTGCAAGTCTACCATTGACGCGCTCGAAGGGTCAGGTGCTAACGCGCTGAAACTTGCCGCAGGCATCGCTTCCGACGATCTTTCAGGTCGGCACTATTGGCTGCACATTGCAGCACAGAACGGTAACCCAGAGGCGATGCGCCTGTTGGCTCAGGCACTTGCCGAACTGCCAGACGAAAAGTATGGTCGCGTGCACCGCATCCGGGCGCGTTTTTGGTTAGAGAATGCCGTACGGGCAGGTGACCGTGAGGCAGCGAACCTCCTCCCTCTAATGCATACCGGGTCGAAAGAAGAAGCGGCTGCGCACCGCATCAAACATCCCGCTAATTCAAATCCCACCCTGATCTGCGGTCCGATGCCTTGGTGGCGATATATTGCCCTTCTGTGGGGCGACCATGACATTAGGGTTTCGGCGAATCAGAGAGCAAATCTACCTTGCGAAGCTGTTTTAGTATTCGAGATGAATGCGCTACGCGGCGAAAGGAACTACAGAGTATCAGCACGCAGGCTGGCGAGTAATATTCTCTTATTCCAGGATATACCTAACAATCATCATATCTATTGGCAAACCATTGCAGCAGAGAATGGTGAGCGTGATGATGCAGGCGTTCTAGGATCTTACTTGGTAAGGTCTGCCGAGTTCGGGGCAGAGATGAAAATACGAGGAAGATTCTGGCTGCGTAAAGCGGTCAATGCGGGTGACGACAATGATATTGTTCGCGAGGAACTAAAAAAGGTTAGAGATCAGGACCTTGCCACTGAGTGGTTAAGTGACAAGCCTTAACGCTCACTTCCGATGCGTTAATTAAACGAAACTGATAGGCAGCTAACCTATGGTTTTACATACTGTCAGACAAATTGAAGAGCTCTGCGCATGTTGTGTTCGCGGTCGGACAGCAGTCTGTCAGACACCAGACATGTGGGCGTTAAGCCGCGTGGATTCAGCGCGTTACAGCGTTTCACCCGCGCCTAACGCCATCACCGAGCACGCCGCGCAGCGCGCGTAGGCGCTCCAGCAGTTGACCGACGATGAGCCCAAGCGCGCCCAGAAGCAACTCGAAGTTGACTCCAATTCTCGGTTCGTGAGAGGCGATCCAGAAGATAGCGGCGAAGGGGAAACAGGAGAAACTGTCCATCACACCGTCAACAGTCCACAGAAATCCTTGGTAAAATGAAGTTGGCTATTTTTGCTCACTGGTGATGGCGTCGTTGCGTCCGAATTGTTAGCCCTAACATCGTGACCATAACTCACAATGGGAGCCCTAATACAACGTTAGCATCATACCCTAAGCCAAATGCCCCGAGATTATTGCCAGCGGGATCATAAAACTGTGCTCCGGTCAGATGCTGACGCATTACGCAGTTTATAAACGGAGGCCTGACAAAAGCCCAGCAGGCACGGTCTTGTGGTATCTTAAATATGACGGTG
>CAYOGS010000043.1:8534-9681 GCA_964403435.1 uncultured Rhodospirillales bacterium
CGAGCCCCGAGCAAGTCACTCTACGACGACCACACAACGCTGTACATACCCGATCCGCGTCGAATCTGGACAGCCATATTGAATTTCAGATTTTTTTAAATCCAGACAGTCAATGACTTTCAGCACATTGAGGGCATAATAATGTTTCTTCTTGACGGTAACCAGAGGTAGAAATTCGCAGTCCTGACCAATCAAGAGTTCAAGCGCATCTTTCGCTTTCTGTGATACAGCAGGAGCGCATATCGAAAATGATAAGAAGTCTGGATTGCGAAAAGACTTGTTACATATCTTTAGTTCTGGCGGAGGCGTCCATGTGCGTGCCATGCTGTGACCAGAAAATTCATGATCGCCTCGACGTCTGCCTAAATCGAGGCCTAAAACATCTTTGGACTTCGCACCAAGCATCCAAGTTTGAAGCTCATTGCGCTTGTTGGAGGGATCGTTTGATAAGGTCATCATCCGCCTTTCTAAGTTTTGCCAAAGCATCTTCAATAGAAGGTATATTTGGTTAAATTAACTTGACATGCATGCTAGGGTAATTGGGTGGGCAGAACACTTCTAAGCTTGGGTGGGCCTGCGAGGTGCTAGGCAACCGAGGTTGTTGATTAGCTCCCTTTGTTTTACTCGCTGTCGGACAAATTGAAGGGCTGCGCGCAAGTTGTGCTCTGCGTTCAAGAAGAGTTTCACGAAAATTGTCAAGAACCCAAAACCGCTCACGGATCCATGAACCAAATACTTACGATACCAGTCGATTTTGGCAACGCTGATGAAGATGGTGCCGTGAGATTAGTAACCGAAGGGTCGGTCGAACACCTCAGATTCCACAACATTGAACTCTCTGAGGGTATGAAGGTAACAGTGTCAGATAGCGAACTCACTGCTGATGGAACATGTACTAAGCGCGACAACATGTGGGTCGTACTCGTTGAGAGATGGACAAAGTATGATCTTGACCCGAAATTGTGACACGTTGGCCGCGCTATTTGCCACATTGCTAATCGGTAACCGCCCCCCTGACCTTGAGGCTGGCTTTTACTTTTGATCACAGATTTTATAAATATTAGCGGGCGAGGGCGCACCGTCCTGAAGTATGTAGGCTAAAATGACTCGAGGCATTTTAACCACGGGCTTCTCTTGGGAGCTGCAA
>CAYOGS010000043.1:9691-11003 GCA_964403435.1 uncultured Rhodospirillales bacterium
AAGGCGCGAAGTGCATCTCAGGCCAAAAAACCGCAGTGTGGTTCCGATAAAGTATGGGGCTGTGTTTGACCGCATACTTCGCACTGCCGATTTAGTTAAATTAACTTGACACTTAAGCAAGGGTAATTGGGCGGGTAGAACACTTCTAAGCTTGGGCGCGCCTGCGATGTGCTGGGTGACCGAGGTTGTTGATTAGCTCTCTTTGTTTTACACTCCGTCGGACAAATTGAAGAGCTGCGCGCAAGTTGTGTCCCCCGTCGGACAGCAAGCTGTCCGACGTCCGACATGCGGGCGTTAAGCCCGCTAGTATCAGAAGGTTAGAACGTTTCACCGGCGTCCGACGACGCTAACCACTCAAAATCACGTTTTACAGCTGTCGGACGCCTATTTTACCGATGTCCGACACATGGTCTGACCACATTTTCTGCGCCTCGTTTCCACTGGAACGGGGCTTTTTCATTTGAGCAACGGCAAGGAGATATAGATGAGCACGGAGACTGACCCTGTTATTGTTACGTCCAAGCTGGACGGCAAGATTATCGAGATCGTCTTTAAGCCGGACTGGCGTCCGGGCAAACTCATGGAAGAAGAAAAGCAATTGCTTCGGGCTTACAGGAATGAGATTCTAGCCGAAATCGAGATTGAAGAAAAACGCATCATTGCCGAAGAACGCCGGGCCGCCAAGGAAGTCACCGCCCGCAAGCCGAAGCAGGGGGATTGATCATGCAAGTCGCTCTTTACGCCCGTGTCTCAACGACCCGGCAAGCCGAGAATGACCTGTCCATCCCCGACCAGTTGCGCCAGATGCGGCTGTGGGCTGAGCGGCTCGGTCATGTTGTGGTCAAGGAGTATGTCGAACCCGGTGCCAGTGCTACCGACGACAAGCGGCCTGTTTTCCAAGACATGGTGCATGACGCCACTAGCGGCAAAGTGCCGTTTCAGGCCGTTATCGTGCATAGCCTGTCACGCTTCTTCCGCGACCTAGTGCTGGCCGCCATGTATGAACGAAAGCTGCAGAAGGCTGGTGTCACTGTCATCTCCATTACCCAAAGCACCCAGAACGACCCCAGCGGCGAGATGCAACGCCGCATGATCATGTTATTCGATGAATACCAGAGTAAGGAAACCGCTAAGCACGTCCTGCGCGGTATGCAGGAGAATGCCCGGCAAGGGTATTTCAACGGCTCCAGAGCGCCTTACGGCTACAGGACGATAGACGCCGGGCAGACCGGCATTCAGGGCCGTTACAAGAAGAAGCTGGCGATATTGGAAGAAGAAGCCACTATCGTCCGGGAAGTGTTCAGCCTCTATG
>CAYOGS010000044.1:0-4513 GCA_964403435.1 uncultured Rhodospirillales bacterium
TCATCCCCGCAAGAAAACCCATATAGAAATCTACCACGCCATAATACAGCGTCACCATCATGCCGGCCACGGCGGCCAAGCCGGCGCCAAGCAGGAAGGTGACGGCGATGGTGCGGTCGACGTCAATGCCGCACAGGCTGGCCATGGTCTTGTCTTGTTCCACAGCGCGCTGGGCACGCCCCAGCGGGGTGCCATGGATGAGCCAGGTGAAGCCCGCCATAAGCGCCAGGGTGAGCACCAGTATGAGCAACTGGAGATAGGAAATAGAGACAGTGAAACCGTCCACCCGCTCCCAGAGAGTGACCGTGCCGGGCAGCAAGGGCGGCAGCGGCTTGACGCGAGCCCCCTGCACTATCTGCACATAATTCTGAAGGAACACCGACATGCCGATAGCGGAAATGAGTGGCGCCAAACGGTTGGCACCGCGCAACGGACGATAGGCGACGCGCTCAATCGTCCAGCCATAGAGCGCGGTGATGGCGACACTGGCCGCCAGTGCGATAAGCAACGCTAGCGGCACAGCTGCGATGCCTAGCATCTGGCACAGCAAAAACATGATGACGCTGATGAAGGCTCCGATCATGAAAATTTCGCCGTGCGCGAAATTGATCATGCCAATGATACCATACACCATGGTGTAGCCAATGGCGATGAGCGCATAGATCGAACCCAGCGTCAGGCCGTTGATGATCTGCTGGCAGAGATAGTCCACGGTGCTACTTGGCAGCCTGCTTGATGGATGGCTTAGCGCCAGGTTTGGCGGCGCAAGCCTTTACCTTGTCGCTATAGCCGGCGGCCATTTTCTGCAACTCCTGGCCCAGTTGCGGTTGGGAGAAGCCCGCTGCTGTGACAACGTAATTGCGATAAGCGTCGCAATAGCTTTTGGGAGACATGCGCGCCAGCTCGCGCGAATATTCGTTGCTGAAATCGGTGCGGATTCGGTCCAGCTTGCCGGTGCCACCCTTGTGCCAAAGCATCAGCCGGCGCTCAGCGTCCTTGATGGCTTGCAAATGCGTTTGCGTGAATTTCTGATAAGCGGGCGGCAGTGGCTCGCCGGTGTCGGTCGTACGGCACGAGAGCGTGATGACCATGAGTTGGGAATGCAACCGCACCAGCTGCGACGCCTCCTGCTCTGCCGCGCCGTAACACCCAGCAGCAACGGCTGGCAGTGGTAGCGCCAAAAAACCGAGCAGCGCGAACATTGCATATTTCATTTTCAACCTCTTGCAGCCTGCGTTAGCATGAGTCGCTAGTTTTCATGATTTGTGCCGCAGGGGCAAGCAGGAGTTCGCGGATGCTGTTTTTCGGCGGTGGTTTGGGTGGCACCAAGACGGAAACTGTTGCACTCAACGCGGAAGGCGCAGTTGTGGGCGGTCGTCGTACGCCCTCCCCCATCGGCGATTATGCCTCGACCATCCGTCATATCGCCGCCGAGGTGCAATGGCTGGAGCAGGACACCGGGCAGCAAGGATTGCTGGGTATCGGCATACCCGGCAGCGTTTCCGGTGCCACAGGCCTCGTCAAGAACGCCAACTCCAGCTGGCTGAACGGCAAGCCGCTGGACCGCGACCTAGCGCAGGCCGTGGGCCGCCCAGTGCGCGTGGCCAATGACGCTAACTGCCTGGCGCTGTCGGAAGCGGTGGACGGCGCCGGAACAGGCAAACGTGTGGTCTGGGCTGTCATCTTAGGCACCGGCACGGGTTCTGGCATCGCGGTGGACGGCGCCATTCTGCATGGCGCCAACGGCAATGCCGGCGAATACGGCCATATCCGTCTACCCGACCCACAGCCCGACGAGTTGCCGGGCTCGCCCTGTTATTGCGGTAAACAGGGCTGCGTGGAAACCTGGCTCTCTGGGATTGGCCTGGCCAACGACCATGCCAGACGCACTGGACAAAATTTGACAGCCGAGGCCATCGCACAGGCGGCAACGCGGGGCAATACCGATGCGCAACGAACGCTGGAGTTGCACGCCGACCGCATGGCGCGCAGTTTCGCTGCCGTCATAAATATTCTTGATCCAGATATCATCGTGCTCGGCGGCGGATTATCCAAGCTGGAACATCTCTATGTTGAATTGCCGTGGCGTATCGCGCCTTATCATTTCGCTGCCAACCCAGAAATGCGTGAACCACTGTTGACTCCCATTGTTCCGGCACAGCATGGCGATGCCAGCGGCGTGCGCGGTGCTGCCTGGTTATGGCGAGCGGAGAGCAGAATTGACGCGCGGCAATCCTTGCATCGCGCTTAGGAGACAGTATGGATTTCGACCAGAAATTTCTGCAGGAAGTGCGCCGCGTCGCTACCAGCGACACAGCAGATGCACGACAGATCAACACGCATCTGCTTGGCATGCTCATCTGGCATCGTTCGCGCCTGATCGAGCAGTGTTTAACGGAAAACGCCACAGACGGTACGGCCGAGGTATCGGACGGTCTGCTCAAAGGCCTGGTTATGCGGCTGCCAGTGCATGCCGGTAACGCCTTGCCAATGCTGCTCGGCACCTATGAAAGTGAACTGCACCCGCATCTGGCCGCTGCGGTGCAACGCGACTATAGACATATCGTCAATATTGGTTGCGGCGATGGTTATTATTTGGTCGGCCTGGCGCGTTTACTGCCGCTGGCGCGCTGTTTCGGTCACGACACCAACCCTGCAGCGCAGGAAGGGTGCCGACAAACGGCGCTGCTGAACGGTGTGGCGGAACGTGTTACCATCGGCGGGCTGTTTGACGGAGGCGATTTCGCGCAGCATCCACCCGGCGCAACACTGGTGATTTGCGATATCGAGGGCGGCGAGGATGCGCTGCTTAACCCCACTGCCTTTCCGGCGCTGCAACGATTGGACATCATCGTCGAATTGCATGAGATGTATAGTGTCGGTGTGACTGAGCGATTATTGCAACGCTTCGCGGCCACGCATGCCATCACGCAGGTCATGCACCAAGCAAAGCGCGCCCATTTGCCCATAAACATCAATGGGTTCACCGAGCTGGACGAAATGCTCTGCACCTATGAAGGCCGCGGTGGCCCCACGCCCTGGCTGGTCATGCAGGCCAAGGCTACCTGATTCAAATTAAGTTGGTGGGTTGTCTGCATGTGGCAAACTGGCGATAAGGCTTTCTAGCTCTAGCGTTACTTTGTGATCTGCCAAGAGCCGCCGCACTGTTTTGCGCAAGCGATAAAGCGTCTGTTCATCACGCAGTAGGCTGGCTTGCCACAGAAAGATGGCGTCACTGACCAAGGCGGCCAGTTCCTTCATAGATAAGTCCGCGCGGACGATATTGGTGCCATAACGTTGAATGCGACGCCGCAGTTGCTGATCTGACTTGCGGCATTCCGGGCGATGCAAGCAGTCGGCGTCATTCTAGAAACCAAGCGTCTCGTACCAATGGCGCTGTTCTTTGGCAAAAAACAGGAATGGTCGGCTGCGGCTGTGGCAGGCCTTCAGTATAGCCACATAATAGCCGCGCGGATGGGCTCCGTAGTTCTGAAGCGTCACACCCGCCTTTATCGCGGATTGCGGAAAGATGGTTTCATGCGGATAGCGCGGAAGGATTGTCGGATTTCGTCGGCATCGGCCGTGCTGCCGGAAACGATAACCTTATCGCTATAGCGCTGATGCAGTGCGAGTTGTTGCAATTTATGTCGCGCAGTTTTGGTGTTATCTGGCGGTGCGAACTTGATGGTCATTTGGCGCGCTTGCCAAGAAAGCGTTGCAGAAACCCTTGGCGCTGGCTGAGTGCCAGAATGGGTTGCACGGGATGAACCGCTGCCACGTCATAGGATTTAAGGTCAACACCATCTCCAGTTATGGCGGCGTTGAAATCATAGAATACGCAGTCTTTAGGGGCAAACGCCGTAAATTCTTGGAGCAAAGGGTTCGCCGATGCAGCAGCTTGCGCTGACGTCAGACAATCACGGTTGATATCCTTCAGCGGCCTCAAGCGAAACTCATGCACATCGTCAATCAGGCTGTGATAAGGCGGCGTCATGAACTTCAAATATTCCGTTACAAAATCAATCAGCGTCGGAGACTGATAGAATAACATCGGCCCCTCATGCTGATAATAATAGATAGGACCGAGATGAGCATTGACCGCTGTCTTCCAGTAACACCAGAAATTGCCGTAACCATCCGGCGCGATACAAATCAAACGTCCATTCAAGGACGGCAGAATCCATTTCGCAGCCTCACCCTGGAAATCAACATTCTCTAAAGCGCCGTTCTCAAACCCGCCACAAAAGGCCAACAAGGTTTTAACGTCATCAGTCAGCGTGCAATTGTAGCGTGCTTGCAGTGCCGTGACGGCGGTAGCGTCAAGCGGCGGCAACAGCTTCATAGCGTAAGGTTCGCCATCTTCGTCCAAGGGCGGATTGCTGAGGTGGGTTTTGATTTGCGCCACAATGTCGGTGGTCATGCCTCATCTCCTTCACTCAAACCACAATCAATCTTCCATGCTACCGCCCCTGTCCCGCAAAGTGGTTGCGCTGTATGGCCCGCAGCGTCGCAT
>CAYOGS010000044.1:4523-10855 GCA_964403435.1 uncultured Rhodospirillales bacterium
CTTCTCTTCCTTCACCGTCGCCGGCGCCCTAGGTGAGCGCATGACCCCCACCACACGCGGCTGCGCCGATTTCTCCATGAAGCGCAACGCTGCGTCATACAGCGCCCGCGTTTGCTGCGGGTCGAGATACGAGACGATGACAACTTTTTTACCGCGCGATGCCTGTACCGCTGTCGCTACGCCGACACCCCATCCGTTCTCCACCGCTGTCAAATCCAAATACTTAATCGTCTGTGCCTGCGTCGCCGCCGTGTCTGCCGCTTGCGCCGGCATCGGGATGAGCTGGATGCCCAGAATCGCAATCAAGATCATCAGAATATGCATTTTGTTCCTCTTCTCTCCGGCATAGCTGGCGCGCACGTCCTACCGTCCCTGTCCCGCAAAGTTGTTGCGCTGGATGCCACGCAGAAAATCGCCCAGTTGATCCGTGCGCGTAAATCTTGAGTCTGGGTTCTCCATCGGCGGTATGACGGTGCCGTCAAAGAACACATCAAAGCCCAGCGGGTTCTTCGCCGTCTGTGTCACATTGGCGGGCACCCCTGGCGACCGGATCACCCCCACCACACGCGGCTGCGCCGATTTCTCCATGAAGCGCACCGCCGTGTCATACAGTGCTCGCGTTTGTTGCGGTTCGAGGTAGGAGACAATCACGACCCCTTTTCCCATTGACGCCTTAGTTGCAGCAAGTTGTGCTGCGCCCCACCCATCGTCCCTGGTCGTCAAATCTAGATACCTAATCGCCTGCGCCTGCGCTGCCGGTGGTGTCGCTTGCGCTTGCGCTGGCATCGGGCTGAGCTGAATGCCCAGCATCACGATCAAGAGCAGTATTAGATGCATTTTTACTCCTCTTATTCTGGTAAGTGGCATGGCGACAGTCACCAACACACAATAGGTAACCACATGAATTCTAGTAACGACGCGACACTGACTTCGTATTCGCTACTTACCGCCATTTTAGCAAAGGCACTTTACATATCACTGCAGAATTTTGAGCTCCGCAATGTTATTGCAGTAGATATGAAGGCAGAAGCTTAAACTGAGGCACCCAATGCCGCCAAGAAAATACCAGGCTGCAATTTTCGATATGGATGGACTGCTTTTCGATACCGAAAGCATCGGCCGTTGGGCTTGGGGAAAAGCCCTCGAAAGTTACGGCTATGCCATGTCCGACACAATTTATAACGATTTCATTGGTCGTGATATGGCATGGCGAGAAAGAGTATTGAAACGCGCCTTTGGCGCGGCGTTTCCATTTGAAGCGGTTAAAGCCTTACGCATAAAGCTTGGCGATACACGGGAAGCTGAGCAAGGTTTGCCAATAAAGCCTGGTGTCCTTGAAGTTTTGCATTACCTGCAAAACTTCCCAATAAAAATAGGGCTGGCGACTGGAACCATACGTGAGCGCACCCTCCGCCGCCTCATCCATGCAAAAATCGAAAAGCACTTTACGACAATTGTAACAAGTGAGGATGTAGTCAATGGAAAGCCGGCACCGGATATTTTTCTGGAAACAAGCCGTAGGCTTGAGGTTGCCGCAAAGGCTTGCGTTGTCTTTGAAGATTCATCGGTAGGAATTAAAGCAGCTGCTGCAGCCGGGATGTTGTCGGTAATGGTGCCCGATTTGGAGGATCCCTCGAATGAGATTGTACATATTCCTTACCGGATTTTACCCTCCCTGGAGCAACAAAGTCATTTGCTCAATGAATTGTTTAGCTAATCTCGGGGCGTCTAAAATTTGGACTCTTAGGTGAAGGACGCGGACTAAATGTGTACGAGGGCCAACTAAATGTATGCTCTATGTATCTCTAATCTAGAAACAAAAAGCCCGCATCCATAGGGATGCGGGCTGATGGTCTGGTTCGAGCGGAGAATTAGCGCGAATAGAATTCGATGACCAGGTTTGGTTCCATCTGCACCGGATAGGGCACATCAGTGAATTGCGGGGCGCGGATGAAGCTGCCCTTCATTTCCTTATGGTCAACCTGGATATAGTCCGGCACATCGCGCTCCGCGAGCTCGACGGAGGCCAACACGATCGCCAGCTGCTTGGCTTTCGACCGCAACTCGATGACGTCACCGTCCTTGACCATATAAGAAGCGATGTTGACACGCTTGCCGTTAACAGTGACATGACCGTGATTGATGAACTGGCGCGACGCGAACACCGTCGGCGCAAATTTCATGCGATAGATCACAGCGTCTAGACGGCGCTCCAGAAGCTGAATCAAGTTCTCGCCATTGTCGCCCTTGCGGCGCATGGCTTCCTGGTAATAACGGCGGAACTGGCGCTCGCCGATATTGCCGTAATAGCCCTTGAGGCGTTGCTTCGCCATCAACTGGGTGCCGAAATCGGTCGGCTTGGTGCGGCGCAGACCATGCTGGCCGGGACGGCTTTCACGCTTGGTGATGGGGCTGCGCGGGCGCCCCCATAAATTGACACCTAAGCGGCGGTCAATCTTATACTTGGAATTTTCACGCTTACTCATTGTTTTTCCTTTACATTTTTTGGTTGTCCCGATAGTTCAAATGCGAAGGCGTTGCCGCCAGCCACTGACGGGAAGGCACCCAAAGTGCCATCCACTTTTTCAGGAATGCCCGTTTATAGCCGATGAACCGTCGAAAACAAGGGCTTTTTCCCCGCCATGAACCCACCCACCCCTTGGCAGAGTTTATTGCAAGAACTACGCGGCCAGGATTTTGACCGCTATGCCACTTGCCTGTTCGCGCCCCCAGAGCAGCGCGCCGATTTGGCGGCGCTGTTCTTGTTCAATGCGACACTGGCACAGATCCGAGACCAGGTAACGGAACCCTTGCTTGGGAACATCCGCCTACAATGGTGGCGTGATGAGCTAGCCAGGTTGAACAAAGGCAACGAGGCACCGGCACAACCGGTGCTGGAAATCATCGCTTCCTGGCATCGGCGGGGGCTTGACCTAACACCGCTGCTGACGACGATTGACGCTCGCGCCACCGATTTAGACAATCCACCTTTTCCGACCCTATCTGACTATAGCGCCTATCGCAGGAATACCAGCCGTCCGTTGGGCGTGATGGCGGCCAAACTGATCGGACAGGAGCGTCACACGGAACTTTATGCCGACAGCATGGAGCTGTATGCGACCATCGGTCTATTGCGTGCTGTGCCTCATTGGGTCAAGCGCCGGCAACAGCCGCTGCCGCCAGAGTGGTTGCGACACTATATAATTGATGAAACTAACCTGATGGAATTGCGTTCGTCACCAGGATTGACGGTCTTGACGCACTCTGAAGCTAAACAAGCCCTAACAGCTTGCACCAGGTTGCACCAGCAATGGTGCGCCTTGCTTAAGCCGGAGCGTCAGGCCGGGTTGTGCCTCTGGCTACATCTGGCTATTGCCCGGCAGGATGCTAAACGTTTGCTGCAAAGTGCTGATCCGTTGCGGCAGGCGCTACCGTTGCGGTGGCTAAGGCTTATCCACCTCGCCTGGCACGCGCTGCGCGGCGAATAAAGCCCGGCCGAACGCTTCCAGACTTTCACGCAAACCGATATCAGGCACCGCAGAAACGGTCTGACAGATCTGTGTAACTTCACTCGCCGATAAACTTCTGTTCGGCACTTTTAGGCGAGGCGGCTTAGCCATTACATGAGCGAAGTGCAGGCGGATAATCGTCTCCGCTCCGAGAAAAGCATTAAGCCGTGCTAGAATTTGCGGCTGTCGGTACTGCATCGCCATAGTCAAGCCGCGCGGCATGGCAATCGTCAACGTTCCCTGGGCACGCGCCTGCTGGCGGGGAAAGGCGATTTTGACTGGCGCAGTCTGCTCCGCCCACTCCTGGCCGATTATGTCCTGCCAATGTTCCAGGACGATGCTATAGAGCTGCCAATCTGACCCCACGGCCTGTTTGGCTAGTTGCCGCAAGGGCGTGGCAAGATTTTGCGGAATTTGGCTCATCAACGGATTGTGCCATGGCGGCGCCACGAAGCAAAGCGCGGAAGACTCTGCCGGTAGCCTCAGCAGATGATCTATTGCACTGGTATGACCGGCATGGGCGCAATCTACCTTGGCGAGTCAAACACGGCCAGCAAGACCCGTATCGGGTCTGGCTCTCTGAAATCATGCTGCAGCAGACGACAGTCACCGCCGTCCTCCCCTATTATGAGAAATTTCTATCGCGCTGGCCTAACATCAACGCCTTGGCGGCAGCGGAACTTGACGATGTGCTGGTCGCCTGGGCTGGGCTGGGCTATTACCGCCGCGCTCATAATTTGCACCGCTGCGCTCAAACCGTGGCGAAAAGTATGGAAGGTAATTTTCCGCAAAATGCGAAGGCACTAAAACAGCTGCCAGGTATCGGTGACTATACTGCGGCGGCCGTGGCCGCGATCGTGTACGGAGAGCGCGCAAACGTAGTGGACGGTAACGTAGAGCGAGTGATGGCCAGGCTTCATGCGGTAAAAACTCCGGCGCCGCAAAACAAACGACACATCAGGGAACTGGCAGCCGCTTTACTACCTGAAAGACGGGTGGGCGACTATGCCCAGGCCTTAATGGACCTCGGCGCAACGGTTTGTACGCCCAAACGGCCAAATTGTAGCGCTTGCCCCTGGAATGCCAGTTGTGTCGCCTTTAACCAAGTTTCTGTTGAAAGCTACCCTCTGACCTCTCCCAAATCGGACAAGCCCAAACGTTATGCCACGGCATTTTGGCTGGAAAACCGCCAAGGCCAGGTCTGGCTGCGCCGTCGACCACCCACAGGCTTGTTGGCCGGCATGTTAGAGGTACCAACCTCAAAATGGCAAGACGACTACGACGCCGTGGCCGAGAATGTCATGGCAGGGTTGCCGCAACGACTTGCCTGGCAAGCCTTGACGAACACGATTCGCCACAGTTTCACCCACTTTGACCTTTATGTTAGGGTGATGTATGCCATTAGCCACAACCAGCCGGAAAATGGTGCCTGGTATGATCAGGGTGACTTAAAATCCCTGGCGTTGCCGAGCCTGATGCGTAAAATTGCGGCCGCTGTTGCGTTATGGAGAGATGGATGAAGCGTTATCTGCTTGCCGCGTTGTTTACATTCTGTTTGGGGTCATCGTCCCAAGCCATAGCTGATGACTATGTAATACCCACGGAAACCACGCTGATTCAAACCCTACTCCGCTTCGGCGCGTTGGATATCAACAATGATGTCATCATTGACGATTATGCCAAGATTGTTGAGTGCGATCTTTTCAGCACCTTTAAGCAAGACGATTTCAAATGGAACAAGATTCGTGAGGGACTGCGTAACAAGATTCGTTCTGAAGCTGTAACCTACCCGGCTAACTTTTATGTCAAGGGCTATATAAGTCTTGATCGTTACGACTTCAACACACGCACATTCCGCATCAGTCCTACTGCACCTCTTATTGGGGTAAATGCTTTTAGGCTGATGGACTCACAAGGGAATCACTGCAACGCATTCGTCAAAGCTCTGCCAACAAGCTATGTCGCCTCTCTCGAAGGTCGAATCAGTATTCCTGGCTTTATCATGAGCGAAAGCGATGCTCAGTCTTTGCTTGCCAGACTTAACCGTTCTGGCAACACAAACCGACAGATCGTGGCTAAATCAAATCTGAAGATAACAGGGGTGCCGAAAGTCTCTATTGATTTCGCCAATATCAATTTGTGGTATGACGCGAACACATATGTTGGTAAGCGACGGCAAATTGTCATGGATGCTAAACTTGATAGCGTGGAGTTTTACGAGGATCAGGAAATGCGGCGGCGCATTTTCGTCTATCGCCCCTAGCTGTTAGCATTCATTGATGCCGAGACATGCCTGGCTGCGGCTGCCGAGAGTTTATGTTGAAACTCCCCTAGCAGCGAATCATACCGTCACTCTGAGTGCTAAGACTCACCACTATCTCGTCAATGTCCGACGTCTTAACAGGGGCGATGAAGTCTTGCTGTTCAACGGCCACGATGGCGAATGGTTGGCGCGCCTAATAACCATTGAAAACGCTAAACTGCACTTGCAGTGCGTGCGGCAAACCCGTCAACAAATAGAAGAGTCCCCAAAAGCTCTTGCCTTAGTTTTTGCCGGTATCAGGCGCGAGCATCAGGAGTATATGATCGAAAAAGCGTGCGAGTTGGGTGTGACCGACTTATGCCCTGTGGTAACCGATCATAGTCAAGTTCGTGCGCTGAATATCATCCGACTCAGCCTTATCGCCACTGAAGCGGCTGAGCAATCTGAACGTCTTATGGTTCCGATTTTCCATAAGTTGTTGCCGCTCAGGGATGTGATAGAACGATTGATTGAGCAGGATTTTCATATCTTTGCATGCCTTGAGAAAGGCGAAACTTCAC
>CAYOGS010000045.1:0-4217 GCA_964403435.1 uncultured Rhodospirillales bacterium
ATATCGTCACGATATTGACGACATGGTGCAAATGGGACTCTTTGGTCTGATGAAAGCTGCTGAAAAATTCGATCCCGCCCATGGGTGCCGTTTTAGCACATACGCGACATGGTGGATCAGGCAAGGGGTCCATCGTGGTATAGCCAATGATGGGAACACGATCAGGCTGCCAGTGCACATGATTGGGCGCATTTCTAGGTTTAAACGTGCTCAGCGCACCCTGCACCTAACTCAAGGTTCGAACGCGAATGCCATATCGAGAATTGCTGAAAGCTTAGGTTGGTCAGACGACTACACAGCGCGGATAGCGCAAATAGCGGAGATTAAGACTGTATCATTCGAAACGCCAGTCGGTGCCGAAGCAGATATAACCCTAGGAGACATGATACCTGACCAACTACCTGATCCTGAAGAGCAAGTGGTAGAGCACGATACGGCGGCTCACGTTCGCAAAATTCTAAACACGCTGACAGACGATCGTATTCGAGACATCATTAAGCGTAGGTTTGGGCTGGATGGACCAGAAGAGACGCTAGAGGCAATCGGTCAGCGCTATGGCGTCACCCGTGAGCGCATACGGCAGATTGAGGATAAGGCGTTGAAGAGGCTGAAACGTCGTGCTCTTCGCGATCGCATTGATTCGTATAAAGGGGATTAAATGAGCAATAATTTTCTTACGAAGGACCGAAACGAGGCCGCAGAAAGGTGTCTCTCGTGGCTCGCCGACTGCGTCATATCAGACGCGACAGGCTCATCTCATAACGAGAGTGACAAAGATCCGAGGGGGCGCTACTGGCTCGGACGTCTCGCGCCAGAAATCGAGATCGTAAATTCCGACCTCGGGAAGCGAATGGAAAGATTAGAGCCATGCGCCGTGGGGTTGCGAGTGCTCTTCGACCCTATGGCAGGCCAGCAGATTATACGCGTTACCTGTTCGTTCCATGTTTGGCATAAAGATGAGGATGAAACTCGCTGGGTCAAATCACCAACTCATACTGAGACTTGGGAGTTGGCGCTTGATCCAACTCAATACGACGAATATGAAAATCAGAAAATATTCTCAAAAATACTGGACACCTACGGAGCGGGACTAGGCGCGTCAATGCTTGTCGTGGCCTCGCCACACCAAAGCGGTTTCACTGAAGTCGCCGTGCAGCTCGTGAACAAGTCCGACCCGGAGCATGCGAACAATCGCTTCGTGTGCAAAGGCCGACTTTTCGAATGCAAAGTTAGGCTAAACGCGTTGAACACCAAAGACTACCTCCTGGAAGCGTTACCTGACAGCTTCAGGTACGATCGCCGAGTTTCCGCATATGGTATTTACTGCGGGGTCGAGCAGAATGACGATGGATTCGAAACTACAGACCTACCCAAGTACGATAAAGCACGCCCAAAATTCTGGAACGTCAACTCGCCAGCACCCGATCTAACGTTTCAGGCTCTATCGATCGATCCTGTTAAACAAGCTTCCGTACTTGCGAAGGCACATATAGATTGGGGGAAAGAAGCCTGGGCTATCAAAAACGTACAGCAAGGCGAGCAGTGGTCACAACAAATGTTCGACCACTTCGAAGCGGAGAAAGCCGGTTATATCGACGAACGAGCCCGCATCGCATCCGGCATAGAACTTCTAAAATCTGACGAGCGGCTGGCCCGTGCGTTTCGGCTCATGAACGAAGCGATGCAAATTTCTGCTACGAACGCTGACGGCAGTGTTAAGTATTCGGCTTGGCGACCGTTCCAAGTTGGGTTCTTGTTAGCCAACCTTTGCTCTTGCGCTGGTAAAGAAGCCGACATTGTTGATATCGTTTGGTTTCCGACCGGCGGTGGCAAGACTGAAACCTATCTCGGCCTGATATTGACCGCCGCTTTCTACGATCGCATGAGAGGAAAGACGACTGGTATAACTGCATGGTCACGCTTTCCTCTGAGGCTTTTGTCTCTCCAACAGACCCAGAGATTTGCAAATGCACTCGCCGCGGCGGAGATCGTCAGAAAGAAGCATGCAATTGAAGGTGACCCCTTTGGGTTAGGATTCCTCATTGGGGGAACCTCTACCCCGAACGAAATCAATGACGCCCAATCGCGCGAAGGTCGCGGACAATGGGACTACGAGGACGATCACATGCCGGATCGTCTAAAGATGTTGGAAACCTGTCCCTTCTGCAAGCAAGAGACGATCGAGATGAAATTCCGCCGAAAATTTTGGCGGGTGGAGCATAGTTGTACAAACCCAAGCTGCCCCTGGGGAACGAACGAGCCACTACCAATCTGGGTAGTAGACACAGAAATCTGGCGCTATTTACCAACAGTCGTAGTCGGCACATTGGACAAAGCTGCCAGTGTATCTTTTCAAACGAATATGCGCGGCATGATGGCGGCCCCCCAAGGTTACTGCTGTGAGGCCGGACACGGGCATACATATGCCGCAAAAAGCGGTCGACCGTTCGGATGCCTGCACCCCAAGTGCCAAAAGCCAGTCGGGCCGCTACCAATGGATACATCTCTCTACGGGCTCACGTTTAGGCTCCAAGACGAATTGCATCTCTTGAGAGACAGTCTTGGCGCCGTAGACGCACATTACGAAGCTCTATTCGATCACTTCCAAGAAACTTTGTCGGGAACGAAACCAAAAATCCTCGCTTCTTCAGCGACATTGGCCGGTTACGAAAGGCAGTCTGAAGTTCTCTATCAAAGAAAAGCTCGCGTTTTCCCTCAACCAGAACCGAAAACCGGGAAGGGATTCTGGGCGGGGCCTGATGAAAACTCCATGAGGCGATTCATGGCTGTGGCTCCACGCGGTCAGACTATCGATTATGCGGTCGACCGGATGGTCGTATCATTGCAAACCGCGATCCGAGCATTGCATGCACGTCCTAATGAGGTTGCGCCGGGTTTCGGCGTCGACCCAAGTCTGGCGGATTTCCTAGTTAGCCTTTATGGGACGGACGTAGTCTACGGGAATACGTTGCGTGATCTTGATGCAGTCGAGCGTTCAGCAGAAACTCAATGGGGAGACATTCCAGACCCCCAAGTGAAAGTGGAGACTCTGACGGGTAGAACATTGTTCGACGACGTATCAAGAGTGCTCAAACTCTTGGAAAAACCACAGGAAGATTTTAGTGACCGGGTCCATGTGATCACTGCATCGTCTATGATGAGCCACGGCGTCGACGTTGATCGGTTGAACACCATGATTATGCTTGGACTACCGTTGACAACGGCAGAGTTCATCCAAGCCACTGCGCGCGTAGGGCGTAAGTGGCCTGGTTTGGTATTTGTAGTTCACAAAATTGGGCGCGAAAGAGACGCAAGTGTATATCGTCTATTTCCCCAGTATGTGGGGCAGGGAGACCGATTCGTGGAACCAATCCCCATAACAGGTCGAAGCCGACGCTTACTTGAAAAGACTCTACCAGGCATGGCGTTCGCAAGGATGCTAATGATTCATCATATAAATGCAGGCAAGGGCCTTTGGAAGGCAAGCCAAGTTCGAGATTATCTGAGCCAGGTCCCCAATTTCAAAGATGATGAGATCAAAATCATATGTGAGATGCTCGGTTTCGATAATCAGGAATCAAAAACTTTGGCCGATGACGTACAAAATTGGTACGATCGGTTTGTCGATAACGTCACCGACCCCGGAAATGGAAGTGAATGGGCTAGCGCGCTTGGTCCACGCGGAGGGCCGATGACCTCCTTGCGCGACGTTGAAGAACAAGTGCCGGTTTGGGGGCCTGACGCCACATGAAAGACTCACGTAGCGCATCTCAGGTTCTTTTTGGACTACTTCCTCAACAGACGCTGGATGCAAAGGGTAACATCTGGAAGGTTTCTAGCTGGAAGACTAATCCAGTGCATAACGTCGATTTAGATGAATTAAGGCGTTCTTTGGAGCGATCGGCGGCTCCTTGGTCAATGGCCTCTCCGCCTACGGACCATAACTTTGTGAGCGCGTTACGACAAGGCAGGGCAGTTCGCGTTGAAAGCCTGGATACAGAAGGTGGTGTACGCGTTCATTCTTTCCCCCAATGGTTCCGGTGCAAAAACAAGTTCTGTAACCGTCTGCATCGAAAACAATGGGAAAAATGTGATTGCGGAAAGAAAGGACCGCACGGTCAATTGCCGTTTGTACTGTTTCACGACGCTTGTGGCGAAATCAAAGAGCCTCACTTCAGAGGATGTACCACGTGTAACCAAGTAAGCATGTATCTACC
>CAYOGS010000045.1:4227-7342 GCA_964403435.1 uncultured Rhodospirillales bacterium
CTGGCACCACCAATCTAAGTGAGATCAGGCTGTCATGTCCTCAATGCAGGCGTGATCTAGGTAATGGGTTTCTACACGTTAAATGCCAGTGTGGAATGCGAGGAAAGCGCGGCAGTCGTCCAGAAAATATGGAATTCGCGGTACATAGAAGCGCGGCAGTGTACACACCAAGAACGATTGTAATCGTTAACCCTCCATCAAAGCAGCAAATGAAGGATCTTCGACAAGCTGGTGGTGGTCAAGCATCACTCACTTGGATTGCCGAAGGAATGGAGGCAACATGGGTAGACAAAGTCGACGGCGCAAAGGCTGCCGCTTTGAGGAGAGATCTGCTCGAACGAGGCCTTGAGCCCGCAGTCGTAAATCAGATGATGGCGTCGGCACAGCTCTCTGAAACTGGTAGAAAACCGATTGATGCTACTGAGGAAGTTCTCGAAGAAACTCGAAACGAAGCAGCCTCAATTGCTCTGGCGATGTCGAAAACTAGGCAAACCTTGAACGACTTGATCGCTGGATCAAGCGGAGACATCCAATCGAAATATAGGGTCCAGTACTCAAAAACGCTTAGCAGCGCTGGCATTCAAAGAATCGATCTCGTCGAGCGCTTCCCAATATTGACCGGGCAGTTCGGATATACGCGCGGCGACCATGAGCCCGGCAGCGCGAGACTCAGAGTATTTCAGGAAAAAGATGGGACTTATATCGTCTATGGCGATATATCCGAGACAGAGGCTCTTTTTGTACGGTTGGAACCTACGAGAGTTTTGGAATGGCTAAGAGCAAGAGGACATGCCCTTGATTCATCCATTAACTCGCAAGAGTCATACATGACCATTCTACAAGCACTAGATCGCCCTGAAGTGCTAGACGATGTCGAAACCCTTGTACATTCGTTCTCACATCGCATGGTCCGTCATGCCTCGTTCTATGCCGGGATTGACCGCAACGCGCTTTCAGAGCTCCTATTTCCGAGGACGCTTTCTTTCGTAACGTACGCAGTGCCTCGTGGCGATTTCGTTCTAGGCGGGTTGCAAGCTATGTACTCACATGACCTAGATCAATTATTGCACAAGGTCGTCTTTGACGAAAGCAGGTGCCCACTCGACCCAGGATGTTCCGCCAACCCGGAAGGTGCAGCATGTGCTGTCTGCCTACATTTGGGCGAGCCATCATGTCGTATGTTCAACACGAAGCTCGATAGGAAGGTACTCTTTGACAGAAAACATGGATACTTCGAATTCAAGGCTAGATAGCCCAATTTGATGTGTTTTGACGAGACGTTGGACCAATTACCTGAAGGTATGTCCTCGCGCGACTGAATCCGACATACGCAGTTATGTCGGGTGTCTGCAAGGTCTCGCTTAGCACCAAAATTATAGCCGCTGCATCAAGTCCTTTAAAACGCGCAACGCTTTCTACGACAATTCCTTTGCCGCCATATCGGCAGCATGCAGTACTGCCCGCGGTCATCTGTGATATTTCTTTCGCAAGTCGCAGATCCTCACACAACACGACGACGTCAAGCGGTTCGAAACCAGATTCCAGAAGGTCCGCGATGCAATTGCAGACAAAACATGCGATGTCCGCCTTGGGCTTTAGAACCGACCATTTCGGCTCAGGTCCTGCTGCTCCAATAGAATTGAGTTCATCGGAAACAACTGCCGCAACTTTTTGAGCAATCGGTTGCGTGTTTCGACAATTGATCGTCAAATCGTAAGGCAACCAATCTTTTTGAGGCTCCCAATTTCTGGCCCAAAGCCTCTGGTTGGTATCAGCGAACACATAAAAAGGCGATTCATTTCCGTCTCGCAAAATAGCCAGTAGTGCTTGAATCCAGTCTTGAGAAAAATCCTGGCCCTCGTCCACGACAATTGCGTCATACCGATCTTTTAAGTCGTTCCTGGCCTCGACGAGTTGATAGGGTGCCTCCTGCTCCCACCAGGACTGCGGAATTGGCTGGGAAGGTGTTGCTCCAGTTATCCTTGCCGCTGCCATGCATAACGAGTGAAAGGTCGCTACTTCAACATTCGCAAGCGACTTCGACGCTTTTAACGCATGAGCAAGCAATGCGTTGTAGCAGACTAACAGGGTGCGCATTCCCTCTGCAGAAAGCTGAGCGGCCTTCTCGCCCGCTAACAAGGTCTTTCCTGTACCGGGCCCGCCGTATACAACTGCCCGGCGTGCTCTGCGTAAACCTGTAAAAGCACGTCGTTGTTCGTCAGTGAGCTTGATGAGCGCATGTTCAGCATCGTATGCATCGTCCGCAATCGTCCTGCGGATCGCTGTAGTCGGCGCAAGGAGATCGACAACTTTGTCGATTTCCTTTTCCGTTAAACTGCATTGAATCTTCCAGTGCTTGGTAACCCGCGCGATCGCGGCAGGCATATTGTAAAGGTCAGATCCGTCGATTACGATCTCTCTTGTAGCGGCAGGCCCCAAGTTTACAGGCGCGCGGCCCCCTGGGAAAGCGACTGCATGCATAGTTGGAACTACCATGGAAAGTCGGTCTTTAAGCCAGCGGTATAGCTTAGACTTGCCAGCGGCGGCCTGTTCAAACGGATTCTGAATGTCGACGATCCGACCATCGTCGCTGCGCTCGCTTTTCCATTGACCTTTTTCTATCGAAACTAGTCCGCCTTTGACTTCTAGAACAATAAGTCCGGCATTCTTGTTAATGAGCAAAAAATCAGCTTCGCCGTCACTTTCCTTCTTTCCACGGAGCCCTTGCCACGCCACACTGTGAATGACACGCCAATCATCACTAAGCTGTTCAAGAGCCTTAGCGATATTGACTTCTGAGCTAGGGTCTACGCTCGCCCTGGGCCTGCTAATGAATTGGACCATGTCAGAAAAACCTATATATTCGGGATATTATGCAACAAGATTCAGATGAGTTAAACAAAAGAAGTGCTAAGGCTTTGAGTGAAATTCAATCGCGTATCATGCGAGCTGTTCCGCAAAAACATACAAGCCCTGAAATTCGAGTGCGGAAATATCTTCACCGGCTGGGGCTTCGCTTCCGGCTTCATGACAAAACATTGCTAGGCTCGCCCGACCTCGTACTGCCCCGACACGATACCGTTATTTTTGTCCACGGGTGCTTTTGGCATAGGCA
>CAYOGS010000045.1:7352-9352 GCA_964403435.1 uncultured Rhodospirillales bacterium
CATAGGCACCAGGCTTGCCCATGAGCGACGACACCAAAGACGAGAGCGGAGTTCTGGAATGCGAAATTTTCTCGAAACAAAGAGCGTGTCCGGGCAAATGAAGAGGCGCTGCAAAAACTTGGATGGCGTGTCATAAAGGTATGGGAAAGCGAGACCAGGTCTAATACCAGTTATCAGTGACTACCATTGATGGGCCCAATCTCTGAGGCCAATGGACATGATGCGCCAAGGCTGTGCGGTTAATTGGTTCCAGGCATAACAACAATGATCAAGTATATCGGAATACGATTTGAAGATGCGATTGGAGCGCCAGTTATCGCGCATGAACTGCCAGACATTTTCGACCGGGTTGAGCTCAGGACATCGAGGCGGCAATGGCAACAGCGTGATGTTGGTCGGCACCACAAGGTCATGGGAGGCGTGCCAACCAGCTTGATCAAGCAAGAGGACCGCGTGGGCGCCCGGGGCGACGGCTTGAGATATTTCTTCTAAGTGCAAAGCCATTGCCGCTGTGTTGCAGCGTGGCAGAACCAATGCGGCACCTTTGCCCAAGGCTGGACAGATTGCACCGAAGATATAAGCCGAGGCCGTACGTTGATCTTTAACTGCAATCGGTCGGGTGCCGCGTTTGGCCCAACGTCGGGTTATACCGTTCTTTTGACCAACCCGCGCTTCGTCTTGCCACCAGAGTTCGAGTTTTGTACCGATCGGGAGGCGCGCTTGGATTTCTTCCAGGCCGGCCCGGAAGTTTTTTTAAATGTGGGGATCGCGTCGTCTGCCTGGCCATGATGCCGGGGGCGTGCCGAGAGCCGGCGATACCCCAGAGCACGCAGCTCACGGCTTAATGTCGGGATGCTGACGCTGATATGAAACTCTTCCCAGATCCATTGTGTTAAATCACTGATGCGCCAGCGGACCACCCCATGGACCGCCGGAACATGTCCTGCTTCAATCACTTTGACTAAGGACTGCCGGTGCTGTGCGTTCAAGAGCGGTTGCGCCCCGGTTGCTTTGCCATCGACCAAGCCAGCCGGTCCCTGGGCGTTGAAGCGTAATACCCAATCGCGGATCGTCTGCAGTCCAACCCCAGCAACCGTTGCCGCATCCGTACGCGATCCCCCATCATAAATGGTTGCCAGGGCTAACAAGCGCCGCACTTGATGCGCGTTGTCGCTCACTTTCGCCAGCTGACGCAATTCCCCAGCCGTCATATCTCCACGCAACCCACATGCTGCCGCCATCATAAACCTCCTACAGTTTATGATTTTGAATCACATCCCAGCTGATTTGGGAATCCCCTATATGAGTCGCGTTCTTCAATAATTGGTATAACCAGGGGCTGTTCGCTGCGTTAGGGCCGCTGCTGAAAAATATCCAGCTCGCCCGGAAGATGTACCAGAAATGAAAGAACGCCCTATGAGTGAATCAAGTCGCAACCCAATTTGGGAACGGGACGAGACCATTCTTGCCCTCAATTTGTTTTTGCAATGTGATGGAAGGCTACCCGACAAGTCGGACGAGCGAGTTATTGAATTATCACGCTTGCTGCGTTGCAACCCAGTACACGCGACATATGCCTACCGTGAGAACTTCAGGTCGCCTTCGGCGGTTGTGCTGAAGCTTGGGAATCTGCAGCAAGAAGCTGATGCACGAGGAATGCCAAACAATTCGAAGATCGACAAGGTTGTCTGGAGCGAGTTAGGAGCAAAACCCAAAGAAGTTGCGGCGCTAGCAAACCTGATTGAACTAGCTATGAAAGACAGTCTCAATGAAATAGGAGAAACTAGCGACGGTGAAGTAGAGTTCTATGAGGGGCGCACGTTCACGCGCATGCATGTCCTAAGAGAGCGCAACCCAAACCTTCGAGAGGCATTGCTACGAAGCCGATTGAAGGCCGACCGCCTGTCTTGTGAGATTTGTGATGAGAAGTTCGATCATCTTTCAAAGCTATTGCGCTTGGCTGCATTTGAATCCCACCACCTCATTCCATTGGCTACTAC
>CAYOGS010000045.1:9362-10830 GCA_964403435.1 uncultured Rhodospirillales bacterium
GCGATGCGTATCTCCGGTATGGCCCTACTTTGCGCTACATGCCACCGGCTAATTCATAGATTGATCGCGGACAAAAAGGCGTGGATCACAATTAAAGAAGCTCGCCAGATTCTGCTTAAGCCGGATCATGAAACGACAACGCGGTAAAAGAATTTACAACGAAACATAATACTCCGCCGATGACGTTCCATCTGGGAAAGCCGCACCTCTGCATCACTCAAATGAACCGATGCTCTCAAAATTATCCGACGCAAAAACACGCTCAAAAGGCGTGCACGGTTCAATAAACCGATGCTTCGGCATTTTGCTACCGAGTTGCTACCGAGCTGCCCCAAATGGCATCGATTTTCTGGGAAACTGACGGAGACGACTGGAGATGAAAATTCGGCCTAAGCTTTTGGAAATGCTACCGAAATGAGACGCAGAGAAGCGTTGAGAAGCAATGACTTAGCCCCTTAGGAAACCGATGCTCTGCCCAGCTGGGCTATTGGCGCTTACAAATGAATTATATGGAACGAAAAATGGCCGCCATGAACTAACATGATCCACGAACCGCTCGGCGGGGGCTGATCACTGTGAACCATCAACATGTAATATACATCCAAACGACTAAGGGACGCTCATGGAACCTCAGACTAAGCGGGCTGTGTATAACTTAGGAAAATCTGCCGTAGCATTCGTGGCAGCCATAGGTTGCGTAGCTCTTTGCCAACCTGAAAACCCCGGGGTCGTTGCCGCACTATCTAGTGGAGGCACCCTCATCGCCAAGCAAGCGCTTGCCAATCTCGGCCAGAATGTGGTCGCAACAGTTATTTATGATGCAGCAGATCAATCATTTAAGTCCATATCCGAGCATCTGAAACGTTCTCAACCAAGCAAACAGCTGCCCTTTAATCACGATCTCTTGCGTGCCATTAGGCGTGCTCATGTGAACGCCTTACATCATATTATTTCAAGCATTAAAACGGCAAAACAGAAAGACAATGGCCACAACCTAGTATTTGGGGAAAAGGAACACCGGGAATTATCTGCCTTCATTCAACAGGCAGAGGTGTGGATCAGAAAGAATCGCCAGGATATTGATAGCAACGATTTTATGACTGATCTACCAGTCCAAGAGTCAGTTCAGGAAATTCAAGGTCTAATTAATAGCATCACGCCTGAAAGCAGCTATAACAGACTACAAAACATGATGGGGGAAGCTGCCGAAGAGTTTTATAAGGAATTTATCAACTCGCTTATCGACTTTTCCGCCGTAGAAATTGTCGTTCCGGCAATATTTGAAAAAATCTATTTCGGAAAATCCACACAATATGACGTGTTAGACTCGACAGTTTCATGGCTGATTGCGGCACAGGCTTTTTTTGTCGAAGAGTTAAAATCAAACGAAAGAGTGCGCACCGTTGTTTTTCTTGAGCGTCTAAACCTCACCGTCGCGAATATCAAAGCCTTTTCGCAGGCCATCAAC
>CAYOGS010000046.1:0-297 GCA_964403435.1 uncultured Rhodospirillales bacterium
GCTCATATTTGTCCGGCGGCAGCATGAGTGGCGTGCATTGCGGGTGGCGCAGGGCGCGGAGTGCTGATTCACCGGCGGCACGGAAGAAACTATCGCTGGCCATGCGGGAACGGTCGGTCACCTTCGCGGTCTGCACCGTGCGGTCAGGGTTGACTGTGACTAGAACTTCCACCACCAGCTGCTCGGCATTACGGGCGCCGATGGGCGGGTTCCAACAACCGTAAATCTGGCGCTTAAGTGCGTCTTCCTCCGAGATCGAAAGCTTTTCGGACAGGCTCGGCGCCTCGCTCTCCGGCT
>CAYOGS010000046.1:307-1524 GCA_964403435.1 uncultured Rhodospirillales bacterium
CGTCAGGCGTCCCCCACCGGCTCGCTCTCCGGCTCGCTCTCCTCTTCTTCAGACGGTTCTTCGGTTTTCTTGGGCGCAGCTTTGGGTTGGATCTTTGCCACGTTTTTTAAGATGCTGGCCATCGGATCAGGCTTCGGTTTCTCTTTTTCCTCGGCTTTTTTTGGCGGCTCGACCTTTTTGGGCTCCGGCGGCTTTTCCGGCGGTTTTTCGGGCAGGGCTTCTGGCTCTTTCTCGGCGACCGGGACTTTCTGCTCCGGGACCGGCGCCTGTTCCGGCGGGGTGGGCGTGGGTGGCTTGGGCTGCTCCACTGGCTTGGCGGGCTGCGGCATGGGTTTGGGCGGCGCCGGTTGCGGCTTCACCCGTGTGTTGGTGATGGCGCTGACGTCGGCGATCTCCACCGGCACCAGCTGGGTCGGCGGTGCGGGCGGTGGCAGGAACATGGGCAACCCCAGCCACAGCAGCAACAGCATGGCGCCATGCAGCGCCAGCGATATGAGCAGCGACCGCTCCATTGCCTACCGCACCTCAGCCATGTTGCCAGACATCATCACCACCAGCGGCTTACGGCGGCGGTGGTGCGGCCTGCGGTAGTTCCGCGACCAGCGCCACTTTGTTGTAACCGGCGGCACTCACCAGCCCCATGATTTCGATGATGCGCCCGTAGGTTAAATCGCGGTCGCCGCGCACGAAAATGCGCGCGTCCGGATTGGCCCCGGTGATGGCGCGTAGGCGGCTGATCAGCTCTTCCCGCTCCACGCCAGTATTCTGCAAATAGATGCGGCCAGTGCGATCCATGGTGATGACCAGCGGCTCCTTGTCCGGAGCGCTCGCGCGCGCAGTCGCTTTCGGTAAATCCACCGGCACCGAGACGGTGAGGAGCGGCGCCGTGATCATAAAGACGATCAGCAGCACCAGCATCACGTCCACTAACGGCGTGACGTTGATCTCGGCGTTGCGGCGCCATTTGCGGCGGCTGCGGCTCATTCCTTGCGTGCCCATGCCCATGCGCTGCGCTCCTTTAGCCCACGGCCTTTTGTTCTTCCAGATTGCGCGACAAGGTAGCGCTGAAGTCGCTGGCGAAATTCTCTAGCCGGTCGGCATAGCGGCCGATATCGCTGGCGAATTTGTTATAGGCCGCGGTGGCCGGAATGGCGGCGATGAGACCGATGGCGGTGGCCAGTAGCTGTAACTCATCAAGCTTTTCCACGGCAAAGGCC
>CAYOGS010000046.1:1534-10694 GCA_964403435.1 uncultured Rhodospirillales bacterium
GGCCAGTAGCGCTTCAGCGATGCCGGGCGCCACGACCGCCAGCGAGGTGTTTTGCGCGCCGGCAATGCCGATGAAACTCCGCATGATTCCCCAAACCGTGCCGAACAGGCCAATGAAAGGCGCCACGGAGGAGACAGAGGCCAGGAAAGTCATCCAGGTTTCGATCTGCGCCATTTCGCGCGCGGTCGCCACGCTCATCACGCGCTCGACGCGTGCCTGCAGATTGCCGCGCGCTTGCGCCGTGGCCAGCAAGCCCTTTTCGGAGGCCGTGCGCCATTCCTTCATTCCGGCGACGAAGACCGACTGCATAGGGTCGGCCGGGCGCTTGCCGATTTTGTCATAGAGCGCGTCCAGCGAATGGCCGGACCAGTATTTATCCTCGAAATAGCCGGCCTTCGCCTGCAGCCGCTTGAGCTTGAAGGCTTTATCGAAAATCACCGCCCAGGTGATGACGGACAGCACCAGCAGCCCGAGCATGACGCATTTGCCGAATACGTCCGCGTGACCGAACAATCCCAGCACAGACAAATCCACGGGCGCGACCGAGCCGGCCAATTGCGCTGCCTCAACGGCTTTATTCTCCATCTCTTACTCCTTACATCTCGTCATGCGGCGCCGGCCGGCGCCAGCAGGGGAATGATGATCTGCCGCAGCGCGGATGGAATCCGTTTTGCTCGGCCATCGTCGCCGATAGCCACAACGGTGATCCGTGCCGTGGTCAGTATCTTTTCTTCATGGCGGATGAATTGCTGCATGTCCAGCCTGCTGGCGCCTAGAGCGCAAATTTCTGTTACCACGTCCAAAACATCGTCCAACCGTGCCGGCGCTTGGTAGTCAATCGAGCAGCTTCTTACGGCGAAAATAAGGCCATGCTGCACCTTGAGATCCTGGTGGCTGATGCCCATGCTGCGCAGCATTTCGGTGCGGCCGCGTTCGAAAAAACGGAGATAATTCGCGTAATAGACGATACCGCCGGTGTCCGTATCCTCGTAATACACACGTAACGAAAATCGGTGCGGTTCCGAAACCATCTTAGTCATCGGTAGCGTCTGGAATGGCAGCGGTGCGGCCGGCGGGTAGCGACAGGCCGAGATAGTTATAAGCGGCATCCGTCAGCATCCGGCCGCGGGGCGTGCGCGCTACCAGCCCTTCCTGCAGCAAATAGGGCTCAATGACCTCGTCCACCATGTCGCGCTGCTCGGCCAGTGCCGCGGCCAGCGTTTCCACGCCCACCGGACCGCCACCGTAATTTTCCGCGAGTAACTGCAGATAGCGGCGATCCATCGCGTCCAATCCCCGCTGATCCACGGCCAGCCGGTTGAGCGCTGCGTCGGCGGCGCTGCGGTCAATCACGGCGGCGCCGTTCATAGCGGCGAAGTCGCGCACGCGCCGCAGTAGACGGCCCGCGACACGCGGTGTACCACGGGCGCGACGCGCTACTTCCAGCGCGCCGTCAGCGTTGAGATTCATCCCTAGCAAGCGGGCAGCGCGCGCCACGATGACAGCTAATTCCTCAGGGGCATAGAAATTCAGGCGTAGCGGAATCCCGAAACGCTCCCGTAACGGCCTGGTGATCAGGCCGGAGCGCGTGGTGGCGCCCACCAGCGTGAAGGGCGGCAGATCAATCCGCACCGAGCGTGCACCTGGGCCTTCGCCGATGATGAGATCAAGTTGGTAATCCTCCATTGCCGGATAGAGGATTTCTTCCACAGCGGGATTGAGGCGATGAATTTCGTCAATGAATAGCACATCATGCGGCTGCAGATTAGTGAGCAACGCCGCTAGGTCGCCGGCGCGGGCGATAACGGGACCCGAGGTGGCACGGAACCCGACACCCAACTCACGCGCCACGATTTGTGCCAGCGTGGTCTTGCCCAGACCGGGTGGGCCATAGAACAGCACATGATCGAGCGGTTGCTTACGCTGCCGGGCGGCGGCGATGAAGACGCCGAGATTAGCGCGCAATTCCTCCTGGCCGATAAATTCGGCTAGTTGCAATGGGCGCAACGCCGCGTTCTGCGTCTCGTCCTCTTGCGCGGTCGGTGCGACCATTCGGGGTGCAGCATTGGCGCTCATGCGGCCTTACTCCCGAGCACCCGTAAGGCGGCGGGTATCAGCCGATCAAGCCCGGCTTCCGGCATATCCTTGCGGAGCCGTAACAAAATATCAAAGGCTTCAGCACGCCGGTAACCGAGATTGACGAGTGCCGAGAGGGCGTCGGAGGAGAGTGCGTCCGGTGCTGTCCATGTTGCGGGGTTTGCTGTTGTGAGGGGCAGATCCAGGCTGCCGACCTTGTCCTTCAATTCCGTCAATAGGCGCGCTGCGAGTTTGGGGCCGACGCCGTCCGCTTGTGTCAACAGGGCTTTGTCTTGCAGCAAAATCGACTGCTGCAGCTGCTCTGGCGCCAGCGACCCTAAGATGGATTGCGCGACACGGGCGCCGACACCTTGGACGGTGGTGAGTAGCCGGAACCAGTCACGTTCCGTTCCGTCCGCGAAACCATATAGGTTAAAGGCGTCTTCGCGAATCTGTGTTTCGACCAAAATGCTGCAGTGGCCACCGCGCTCCGGGAGGAGTCTTAAGGTGCGGGCGGAGCAGGCGACGACGTAGCCCACGCCCTGCACGTCCAGTAGCAATGTGTTACCCTGAATGCTGTCAACTGTACCGGTGAGCTTGCCGATCATGCGCGCCGCCGTTCTGTCAGCAAGATGCTGTTGCGGTGCTGGGCGTGACAGACGGCGATGGCCAACGCATCGGCGGCATCTGCCGTCAGCGCGGCATCATAGCCGCCGAGCATTAGCTTCAGCACGGTTTGTACCTGCTGCTTGTTGGCATGGCCATAACCGGTGACGGTTTTTTTGATGAGGTTGGCGGCATATTCTGCGACGGGCAAGCCGCTCTCTGCCGGCACCAGGAGCGCAATGCCGCGCGCCTGCCCCAACCGGAGTGCCGCCCGGGGATTGCCGTTGACGAAAGTCTCCTCGACCGACGCTTCGTCTGGGCGGTGGGTGGCAGCAACCTGCCGGAGACCGCTTGCCAAGGCGGCGAGCCGTGCCGCCATGGGCAGTGCGGCCGGGGGGTCAATGCTGCCGGCGGCTAGATATCGTAGGCGGTTGCCGACAGCAGCGACCATGCCCCAGCCGGTATGGCGCAGGCCAGGGTCTAGCCCCAAAATACGGGTTTCCTGCATTTGTAAAAAACCTAAACGAATCAGCTATTGCTATTGTTTCCCGAACGCAGGCGAAGCGCAAGCCGTGCGTTCACTTGAAAATCACCAAGGGCAAGCCGAATATAAATATCGCGGTGCCGAGAAGTTTGGTGAAGTTAAGTTTTTCACCAAACCAGATGCGCCCGCCGGCCAGAGAAATCAGCGGAATTGCCAAGCGTTTTACGAGTTCCAGAACGCCGACGGGTGTAACGACCAGCGCTGCCAGCTGCCAATTGTAAGCCAAACCGAGTAGCAGTCCGGCGGCGCCGATGATGGTCAAGTCACGGGTCGCTAAATGTCGCAAGGCATGGGGGTCGCGATACCAGAGTGACGTGAACGCAACGGTAGACAAAGCGGCATAAATCATAAGCATGTGCAGCGGCACGGAGGCAGCTTGCGCGGCTTGTTTGTCAAAAGGGATGGCCGCTGACCACGCCGCCATAGCCAACAGCAGGAGTCCAGCACCGCGGTGCTTAAAGAACGCGCAAAAATCTTGGCGCTCAACCGCAGTTGCACGAGCTGGAATGTAGGTGATGACGAGACCGATAAACGACAGCACGATGCCCAGCCACTGCTTGTCGGTGAGCGTCTCCCCCAATATCAGCCAGGCCGTGAGCGCCGCGAAAACCGGCATCAACCCTGCGCTTGCTCCGACTAGGGACACGGGTGTGCGTTGCAGAGCTGACAGATAACAGAAATTTCCTATGCAATTTGTGATCACGCTGGCGGCAAAAGGCAGCCAATATGCGGGAGTAAGGCGGCTCTGTGGCGCCCATAAAAATCCCACCAAGCCAAGTATGGCGCAAACCAGAAACATGATAGCCATCACCATCAGTGGCGAGGCTAACTGGCTGGCTCTTTTGTTGACGAGGCCGCTGAGGCCATAGCCAGCACCAGAAGCTAGTGCCAGAACCAAAGCTGTTGGCGATAGGGTAAGGATATCCATGCTTATGTGTTCATACCAGGGAGAGATTCTCTAGCCGCACCATTATTCTGGAAGAATTTGTCTATCGTGTGCTTCTCGAACGCGTAGGCCAATCAACCCTTGAGTCGGCCCAAAAGGCGCGCGGTATAATCCACCATCGGTACGATGCGGGCGTAATTCAGTCGGGTGGGGCCGATGACGCCGATGGCGCCGATGATCTGCTCGCGATGGTTGGTATAAGGCGCCAACACAAGGCTATACCCCGTTTCGGCGAAGATCGCGTTTTCGGCACCGATGAAGATTTTCACGCCTGGCGCGTCGCCGGTCGCTTCCAGCAACCGCAACATAGTTGCACGCGTGTCCAGCATTTCGAACAACTTACGCACTTTCTCCACGTCCGCTACCGCCTGGATATCTTGTAGCAAATGCGCCTGGCCGCGCAGAATCAGCTGGCCCCCGGTGTCGTTGCCCGTCCAGATCGCCAGCCCGTCAGTCACCAGCTTGGCTGTTAGACCATCAAGCTCAGCGCGATGCGCGGCAATCTCGGTTGACACATCTTGCTGCAATTGGGCGATGCTGCGTCCCTGCAGGCGCGCATTCAGATAATTGGCGGCCATGCTCAAGCTGCTGGGCGGCAGATCGTGGGCGGTTTCAATGACGCGGTTTTCCACCTGACCGTCGTCGCTGACCAGAATGACCAGCACGCGTCCGCCGCCGAGGCTCACAAAATCAATCTGCCGCAGTGCGTTCTCGGTCTTTGGCGCGACCACCAAACCGGCGCAGGCGGAGAGGCCAGCGAGTTTCTGTGTCGCTCCGGTCAAGGTGTCGGCCAAGCTTTTGCCGTGAGCTTGGCACTCCACTTCTAGCCCTTGCCGTTCTTCAGGGCTTAACGCACCGATTTCGAGAATGCCGTCCACAAAGAGGCGCAACCCGGCATCGGTCGGCACGCGGCCGGCAGAAATATGCGGTGCACGCAATAGCCCCATCTCTTCCAATTCTGCCATGACGTGGCGGATACTGGCGGGCGACAATTGTAGACCCAACTGCTGCGCCAAAGTGCGCGAGCCGACGGGCGCACCGGTAGCGACATAGGCGTCCACCACCAGCTTGAGAATATCGCGGGCACGGCTATTAAGTTCGGCGACCATGTGTCGTTATGGTGTTGGTTGAGGCGGCTGGTTGGCACGCCAGGTGTCTTGCCGGCTGAGGCGCGGACGGATGCCTTGGCCTTCGGCATAATCATAGGCGGCGCGAATGCGCTCCGCCGCCGTGGGGTGGGTTGCCGTCAAGCGACTCCAGTTCAGCTTGTCTTTCAGGTGCTGCCAGCCCAGCTTTGGTTTGGTCAGCAGCGCGGCCATCGGCATGCTGGCCTGGCGTTTGGGATCGGGATAGGTCTCAAGCCGCAGCAGCAAGTGGGTTAGGCCATCAACCTCCTTGCGCTCGTCAATCACGAAACGATCGGAAGCAAATTCAGCGCGGCGCGTGAAATATTTTTGCGCGGCCAGCACGGCTGGCAGCACAACGATGACGTTGAAGGCGGCGTTGAGGAGCATGGTGTTGGTCGAAACCGGTAGCGCGGCGGTAATCTGCGTCAAGGCTTCGGCAGCGCGGGGAAATTGCTCGATCATGGCGGTTTCAGCCACCTTGGCGGTAGCCAGTAAGGTCGCCACTGGTAGGCTAACCTTGCGGCAAATGTCGCGAGCATTGTGGGCGAAGACGTCCATCAAGTCTTTGTGCTTTGTTTCCCGCTTTACCAAGTGCCCGGCCTCATGCAGCGTGACGACGTCACGGTCAGCGGCACTCAAGAACTTCAAATAATGCTCTGGCATCACGACCGTGCGACTGCGCGACAATGTGGCCGGTGCCGCAGCGAGCAGGGGTGGCGGCACGATTATGGTGGCCGGGTCCTGACCGTGTTTGGCCAAGACTTTATCCAACCGAAGCTTCATGGCGCCATAGTCTGGTGCCGCCGTCGTTACACCATATTGCGCCACGGTTTCGGGGTGCATTTGTTCAAGACGCTGAAAATAGTCTTTTTGACCGCGAAGATGCTGCCAGACCGGTGCCAGTAGCAGCGGCGCGCCAGGCGCCAAGGCCGTCAGCGCGCTCACCACCGTGGTGCGGGTGGCGAATAGCCCTGTAGCCTTCAGTTTCGTTGCGGCAGAACGGATAAAACCGTATGCCGGTAGCCGGGTTACATCATCCATCGTCAGCATCTTCGTTCATGCGAAGGTCGGCGCAGCCTACCACAAGGCAATGCGCGCGGAAAACATTTGCAAAAACGGTAAATTTCTTACGTTTTTTGTCATTCAGAGGCGGCGGCGCGGCTGGCACGCTTGCGTTCATGCGGGTTGAGGAACCGCTTGCGTAGCCGGATATTTTTCGGGGTCACCTCGACCAACTCGTCATCCTCGATGTAAGCGATGGCCTTTTCCAGCGTCATACTCATCGGCGTGGTCAGGCGCACGGCCTCGTCCTTGCCGGCAGCGCGAATGTTGGTCAGCTTCTTGCCTTCCAAAACGTTCACGTCCAGATCATTACCCTTATTGTGCTCGCCGATGATCATGCCTTCATAAACCTTAACACCTCCGGTAATCAGCATCGGGCCACGATCTTCCAGCTTCCACAAGGCATAAGTCACGGCCTCGCCATTGCCATTGGAAATGAGGACACCGACGCGTCGTCCTTGCACAGCGCCTTTGTAGGGGGCATAGCCGTGGAACAGCCGGTTCATCACGCCCGTGCCGCGGGTATCAGACAGAAACTCACTGAAATAGCCGATGAGGCCGCGCGACGGCGCATGGAATACGAGCCGCACCTTGCCGGCGCCGGACGGGCGCATCTCGGTCATCTCCGCCTTGCGCTCCGCCATCTTGTTGACGACGGTGCCGGAATGTTGCTCATCTACGTCAATGACGACTTCTTCAATCGGTTCCAGTCGTTGGCCGTTCTCTGTCTGCAGCAGGACGCGTGGCCGGCTGATGGACAGTTCAAAGCCTTCGCGGCGCATAGTTTCGATGAGAATGCCGAGTTGCAATTCGCCGCGGCCGGCAACTTCGAAACTATCCTTGTCTTCGGATTCGGTGACACGGATAGCGACATTGCCTTCGGCCTCGCGCAGTAGGCGCTCGCGAATCATCCGACTCGTCACCTTGTCGCCTTCCTGGCCGGCCAGCGGGCTGTCATTGACCGAAAAGGTCATGGCGATGGTCGGCGGATCAATCGGTTGTGCCTGCAACGGTTCTGTGACGCTCAAGTCGCAGATGGTATCGGCGACCGTGCTTTTGGGCAGGCCCGCCAGCGCCACGATATCGCCCGCCTGCGCTTCTTCGATGGCGACGCGTTCAATGCCGCGGAAGGCCAGTACCTTGGTTATACGGCCTTGTTCGATCAATTGCCCGTCACGGGTTAGCGCCTTGACGCTCATATTGGGGCGTACGCTGCCGCCTTCAATCCGTCCGGTCAAAATGCGTCCCAGGAACGGATTGGCCTCCAGAATCGTGACTCGCAGCCGGAAAGCGGCGCCGGCTTCCACCTTGGGTGCCGGCACATGCTTGATGATCAGATTGAACAAGGGTGACAGGTCGCTGCCCTTTTCGCTCGGGTCGGTTACTGCCCAACCTTCGCGGCCGACGGCGAATAACGTCGGGAAATCTAACTGATCGTCGGTGGCGTCCAGAGCCGCGAATAGGTCGAACACCTCGTCATGCACCTGATGTGGGCGGGCGTCGCCACGGTCAATTTTGTTGACGACGACGATGGGGCGCAGGCCAAGCTTGAGTGCCTTGCCTACCACGAATTTAGTTTGTGGCAGCGGGCCTTCGGCAGCATCCACGAGCACGACGACGCCGTCTACCATGGAGAGAATGCGCTCCACCTCACCGCCGAAATCGGCGTGACCAGGCGTGTCCACAATATTGATACGTGTACCCTGCCAGTCAATTGAGGTGCATTTGGCCAGAATGGTGATGCCGCGTTCCTTTTCCAGGTCGTTGCTGTCCATCACGCGCTCGGCCACTTTTTCGTTAGCGCGGAAAATGCCGGACTGACGCAGCATGGCGTCCACCAGCGTGGTTTTGCCATGGTCAACATGGGCGATGATGGCAATATTCCGCAATTCCATTTTCTGGCGTCCTGCTGGTTATGTCGGTTTTGTCGGGCGTCTCACACGCCTTAAACGGCACCTATGGCCGAAACACGCGTTCTTATGACGCTTTTACCATCCTGGGGCAAGCAACTATTGCAAGCATTGTGGCGAATGCGTTAACCACCCGGCGTTGCGGCATGGAGCAGGTAATAAGCCCGCACGCCGGTACCAAGTGCATAGCATGCGGCGAGCGCCAGGAGCACCGCCGTACCCCGATTGATGATGAGGATGGTTCTTTCGGTAAAATGCTTGCGAAACAACGCCACACCACCAGCCAGCAGGGTCCACCAGAGTGCGGCGCCGACAAAGATGCCGCCGGTCATTACCGCCGCCTCATAGTGATTCATCGCGCCACTCAGGGTCGCGATAATCGCTAACGTGGCTAGCACGGTCACCGGATTGGTGCAGGTCAGTCCCAAACCGCTGAAAAACGCGCCGATAATGTTGCCAACGCTGACATCCTCTGTATTGGCCAGATGCGGCTTTTTGCCCCAGGCGTTACCGGCCATGAAGGCCAGCAGCACGCCACCCACCAAGGTGATCTCGGTTTGATAGCCGGTGACAACGCTGAGCACCGCAGAAACGCCATACACCGCCAGCGCACCAAACAGAGCGTCTGCTGTGGCGGCGCCCATGCCGGTCATCAGGCCGGTCAGTAGACCGCGCTGCGCCGTGCGCCGGATGCAGAGCAGACCAATGGGGCCAACCGGCGCCGAGATCATGAACCCTAGAATCAGGCCGCGATAGAAAAAACCTAGGACCTCAAACAAACCGGTGTCTCCCTAAGAGCAATTTGGGTAGATGACCTCAAGCCGATAAAAAATCAAGTTGAGCGCATGATTCTAGAAATAGCTGTGGCACCACTCGCAAGTCGCCATTG
>CAYOGS010000047.1:0-10557 GCA_964403435.1 uncultured Rhodospirillales bacterium
GTCGAACATCGTGGGGCGATATGCTTCACCTTCCCAATTAATGACCTCGCCCCCTGCTTCGCGGATCGCCAGGGTTCCGGCAGCATCATCCCAGGGGCGGCTATAAGACGCCGTGGCACGGAAATGATAGCGCGGATACGGTTCGCTCCTGCCAAACATCGGCAAGCCAATGAGCATGGCTGGATAGACCTGGCAGGCAACAAAACTGTCATACTCAAAACGCGGCGGTTGCCCCTGCCCAGGGTTATGTTGCGTCGGCTGTTGCAGGCGTACGCCCAGAATACCGAACATCTCCGACAACGGCACCGTGGCCTGCGCCTGCAGCCGGCGCTTCTGCCACCAGGCGCCGCCGCCGCGTTCCGTCATCAGCGTATCGCCGGTGATGGGGTGATGAATCCAGCCGGCCAGAATTTCATCATTCTGCACCAGCGCCACCATGGTGGCCACGGTCTCTCGGCCCTGGGCAAACGGCCGTGTGCCGTCCACCGGGTCAATGATCCAGACCGGCTTGTCGGTGCGGAGCGTGTTGATGAGCGTGGGGTCGACGGCGAAGCTTTCCTCGCCCAGCACAAGCGAACCCGGCAGTGCCCCCTGCAGCATGGGGATCAACGCCGCCTCGGCCTCTTTGTCTGCGATGGTGACGAGGTCGAGAGGACCAGTCTTCTCGCTCACCTCGCCGGCTTGCAAATTACGCCAACGCGGCATGATGATGCTTTGGCCTACATCAGCAAGATAAGCGGCAATCTGCTCGTTATTAATTTTCGGCATCATTTTCCTGCACTTAATATGATTCGCACTGCATTCTAGCACGCGGGCTATAAAAATAAGGCCACACTCAAAAATCACCATGCAAAGACGTGCTGCACCTCATAGGATAACCTACATGAGCAACACTCCTGCCCCCTACCCCTCCAGTTTTACTGAATCCGTGCGCGCCCGTCTTGCTGAACTTTATCGCGCTGATGAGGAGCGGTTGGCGACGGAATTGATTCCGGTCGCGCGGCTCACTCCTGCCCAGTGGGCGAAGGCGCAGCGGGATGCTGAACGGTGGATTACTACCATCCGCAGCACGAAGAGCAGCTTGCCGGGGATTGCGGAGCTGCTGTCGCGGTTTGGACTGAATAGCCGCGAAGGCACGGCGTTGATGTGCCTGGCGGAAGCACTGCTGCGGATTCCCGATACTGGCACCGCCGACGCGTTGATACGCGATAAATTGGGTGCGGCGGATTTTGAGCAACACCTGGCGCAAGACGACAATTGGCTGGTGCGCGCCGCTGGCTGGACGCTGAACCTGACCGGCAAAATCGTCGGCGACCCAGACAATGACCTGGCCAGCCCGAGTGCTATGCTGGGGCTGTTGAACAACCGCTTAGGCCACAGCGCCATCAGAGAAGCCATCCGCCACGCCATGACCTGGCTCGGTAACCAGTTTGTGCTGGGTACCAATATACAAAGTGCTCTGGCACGCGCCGCTAAACTGGGCAGTGCCACGGCACGATTTTCCTACGACATGCTAGGTGAAGCGGCGCGAACGCAGGCGGACGTCGATCATTACTACGCCGATTATTTGCAGACCATTCGGCTGACTGGTGCCGCCAACCGCGCACATCCGAACTTGGCGCCTTCCGGCGTCTCAGTAAAATTATCCGCACTTCATCCGCGATACGAGGCGCTGCAGGCAGCGCGTGTGTATAGCGAAATGGTGCCACGCCTGATCACCCTTGCGGAAGCCGCAGCGGCGGAAAATATTTTCCTGATTGTGGATGCAGAGGAAGCAGACAGGCTCTTGCTTTCGCTTACGGTCATCGAGCAGGCCTTGGCTGGGGCAAAACTGGGTGACTGGTCAGGTTTCGGGTTGGCCGTGCAGGCCTATAGCAAGCGTGCGGGCGCGGTGATAGACGGCATCGCGGCCTTGGCGGCGCAATCGCAACGCAGGCTCACTGTGCGTCTCATCAAGGGAGCTTATTGGGATACGGAAGTAAAGCGGGCGCAGGAGCGCGGTTGGAACGACTTCCCGGTCTTCACCCGTAAAATCACGACCGATGTTTCCTATCTCGCCTGCGCCAAGAAACTTTTAGCGCACGATACGTGGCTGACCCCGGTCTTCGGTACTCATAATGCCCTAACAGCTGCCAGCATTCTGGCAATCGCGCCGGACAAGATGCAACTGGAATTCCAGCGTCTACAAGGCATGGGCGAGGAATTGTTCTCACAATTGGAAAAGGAGGGCATCCGCACCAGCGTTTATGCACCCGTGGGAAGCCATGAGATTCTGTTGGGTTACCTCGTCCGGCGATTGTTAGAGAACGGAGCCAATAGCAGTTTCGTCAATCAACTGAGCGATCCGCGCATACCGTTGGAGAGCCTGCTTACTGATCCTGTGGCGCGGCTGGAATCTTTACCCAGCAAACGGCATCCGAAAGTCACGTTACCGAAAGATATCTTCGCGCCAGAGCGGCAGAATGCGCCTGGTTTGGATTTAACCGATCCGGCGGTGACTGATCCGCTACTGTTGAAGTTGAACGCTGCGCTGACGCTGGAATGGTCATCGCAGCCATTGTGTGCTGAAAAGCTTGCCAGCCCGCTCGGTTCTCAACCGTTGCTTGATCCGTCAGACAACCGGCGCGTCACCGGCCAATGCTGTGCCGCCACGCTGGAGCAAGCCGATTTGGTGGTGGCACACGCGCTGCGCGGCTATCAGTCATGGCATCGCCGCCCTATCGCGGAACGCGCTGCCGTCTTGGTGCAATGGGCGGATGGGCTGCTGGCAGCACAGACAGAATGCTTGGCGCTGCTGGTGCGTGAAGCCGGCAAAACGCTGAATGACGCCATTGCCGAGGTTCGCGAAGCGGTGGATTTCTGCCGCTATTATGCAGCCCGATCTAAGGTTGACTGCGCGACGCGCCTCTTGCCGGGCGTGACAGGCGAGCGCAATGAATTACGGCTGGAAGGGCGCGGCGTTTTTGTGTGCATCAGCCCGTGGAATTTTCCGCTGGCGATTTTTGTGGGGCAAGTGGCGGCGGCACTGGCTGCCGGCAACAGTGTCATTGCCAAGCCGGCGCCACAGACGCCACTCATCGGCGCCCTCGCCTGCCGGTTGGCGCATGCAGCCGGAGTGCCGTTGGATGTGCTGCAATTGCTGCCAGGAGACGGCGCGATTGGCGCGGCTCTGGTGGCGCATGACGATATTGCCGGCGTTGCCTTCACCGGCTCCGTGGCCACAGCGCATAATATTAATCGAGCATTGGCTCAGCGTAGCGGAGCTATCATTCCGCTCATCGCCGAAACTGGCGGGCAGAACGCCATGCTGGTTGATAGCAGCGCACTGCCGGAACAGGTGATTGACGATGTTATAACCAGCAGTTTCCGCTCCGCTGGACAGCGTTGCTCAGCGCTGCGGCTGCTGTGCCTGCCGGAAGCGACGGCGGATAAAATCATCACCATGCTAAAGGCAGCGATGCAAGAGCTGGTGGTTGGCGATCCGTTCGACCTTGCCACTGACATCGGGCCAGTGATTGATGCCGCGGCGGTGGAACGCCTGCAACGTCATGTCTTGCGGCTTCGAGTAGAAGCAAATGAAATTTACACTTACCCTCTGTCAGCAGCCTGCGCTCTTGGAAGTTTCTTCAGCCCGCAATTGTGGGAAATACCGAGCGTCAATTTCCTTACAGAAGAAGTCTTCGGACCGATATTGCATATCGTGCGCTACCGGTCGGAGACGATGGGGGTAATCATTGAGGCCATCAATACCACCGGCTTCGGCTTGACCGGCGGTCTGCATAGCCGCATCGCGGACACCACCGCAAAAGTGACGGGCACGTTGCGCGCCGGCAATCTCTATATCAACCGCAGCATGATTGGCGCAGTCGTGGGCAGTCAGCCCTTTGGGGGCTTGGGGCTTTCCGGCACCGGCCCCAAGGCCGGCGGCCCATTTTATCTACCACGCTTCATGCATGAACGCTGCATCAGTACGAATACGGTGGCGGCCGGTGGCAATGCCAGCTTGCTAGCGGCGGCGGGGGAAGATTAGCCTCGTCTGAGCAGCTGTTGCATAAAATCATTGCCGCCCAAGGGCTTACTAATGGTGGCGGCTTGACTCAAGGCACCAGCTTTGGCAGGATTTGGCCGCATTGAGTTTTTTGCCCCGCGATAACCACCTGGAGCGACTCCGCCATGACCAAATCAGACCTGATCCTGCGTCTGGCCGAACGCTATCCGCACCTGCTGCAAAAGGATATTGAACGCATCGTGGCCACCCTGTTCGGCGAAGTGACCAATGCCCTGTCACGCGGCGACCGGGTCGAGTTGCGCGGCTTCGGTGCTTTCTCCGTGAAGCGGCGGGATGCGCGCCAAGGCCGCAACCCACGGACCGGTCAAAGCGTAGATGTTTCGGAAAAATTTGTGCCGTTCTTCAAAACCGGGAAACAATTGCGTGACCGCCTGAATGGCATTGAACCGAATGCCCAAGATGACTGATAGATTTTGGGCTTATTCGTGATCTGTAACGGTTTGAACCAAACGCTCGGCTGATCCTACGGTACTTTTTGCTGGCCATATTTAGTGTTGCTTGTGCTGTACTTTGGGTTGAGCTTCACAGTTTCCGCATCTGAACACGTTTAATCGGAAAAGACTCTCGAAAAAATTTCGAAAACTAGTCTGCGCTCAGCAAGATGCCGTTGAAGCGACAAACATGTCAGTATGTGCGCCTCAGACTGCGGTTATTGGAGTGGCCACCACAGGTTCGTGGGAACTAATCCTCGACACTTTCAGCTCGTGCGGACGGCCTGGATTCGTTACAGCCATTTCAACATAGAGCCGACGACAATCATTGAGTGGAATACGATTGGTCTCTCGAAAAATGCTCCTGAGAGCTGCCGTTTTCAAGCTTTGACAAGGGGGGGGGGTGAATTGCCCAGTCGTTAGATTTCCTCAAAGAGCGGTTTTAAAGGAGCCTCGTTTACCGCACTTGCCACAGTCTCAGATATTCGTCAGCTTATTGAAAAGTTTAAGCAGCCATAGCTTATTCCGTAGCCGCGGCATCACGCGTTTGGCGATGCGATGTCCGATGTACTGTGGTGTCAGCGCCGCTATCAGACGGACACCGCGTGGTACCGGATATTTATGCCGCTCGATAAAGGCAGCTAAATCTTCCTGGTGGTTGTTTTTACTTTTCAGCACGTCAACAAGAAACAGGTTTTTGTATAAACGATATTCGTTCAGATCAAAGACGCCGCTGTATAGCTCTAACTTGCCAATGACTTCGAATGTCATTTGCGAGCGCATGCATTTCCAGCAGCGGGCGCAGTTGATGACCCCCGATTTGGCTAGGTAAGGCTCCACGCAGACATCGAGATAGCGGTAGCTTGCCGGCATCGCGGCGACATTCACAGCCTTGCCCGTGCGTTCATATTGCGCACCGCTGGTGATACAATCTAGGCGTTCTGTGCTGAGCAATGGCAGGATAATAGCGTCCAGCCCAGCGATATCAAAGGACGGTTTAACCTCAGTAAAGCGGATGTGCGAGCAGGACGGATACAGAAATTTTGCCGCCAGATTCTGCAGCAGCAGCGGTATCGTCACATTGCGGATCGTATGGGTCAACTGGAAATCCATGCCCATAATGGTGTCAAGATTTGAGTTCACGGTGATCAGCGGCTTACCTTCTTCTTCGGCAAATTTACGGATCGAGCCAGCGTGATTGTAGAAAGTTTCTTGGTCCTTCTCCGCGCCTTTCTGGCCATGTGATCCGACGTTGTTGTAGACAAAATGCGTGATCAAAAATTCCGGCGGAGAGCGATCCCCCGTATGATCATAGTAATTGCAGAAGGAATCCACACCGCCCGAAAAGCCACTCAATACAGCCGTGCCGCGTTGTGCAAAGCTGCTGGTCAGGCGATCGGCCGTTACCTTGATAAGCTTGGCGTCCGGCAAATAGGCTTGCAGCGAGGCCATAAGCAAATGCGTCGTATTGTAATACAACTTACTGGAAATCGCGCCGTGCACGACAATGTCTTTGCCCTGCAGCATGGCCGGCATCAGGATGCTGATAAAGAAGGCGTCGCAGACATCCGTGGTAATGGCGGCCTGGTGTTCCGCCTCCGTCTCGAACCAGAGTTCGCGTACGCTGGCTCCCTCCTTGATGGTGCTAGTGACGCGCGCCCTACCGTTTTGGACGCTGAGTTGCGGCGGAAAAAGTTCCCACATGTTGTATCGTCTCGAATCGGGTTCAATCCAAAGGGCTGGGTTACTTGGTCAAATAATTGCCATTTACGTTTGGCTACGTTTGAAGGCTAGAAATACGCTTGAGCATTTACCGCGTAAAGTATTCTTATAAAACCAGAAATTTATAATTAATGTCGCAGCTTTGCTGCAGACACAGTCACTTACCCTTAGGTAACTTATCCATAAAATCCAATATCGCCGCTTGCACAACAGGGTCATAAATCGTTTTGTGGGCAAGCCCTGGCATGAACAGGCCCTGTTTTGGTTCGTTGGTTGCTGCTAGCAAGGCTTTGCCGAAGCGTGCAGGGACAGTGCGATCTTCCAAGCCGTGAACAATGAGCACAGGTATATGGATGCTGCTCATCTTGTTGATGGATTCGAACTTGTCCCACATCAGATAGCGCACCGGTAAGAATGGATAGCGCGAAGCACCCACGTCTGTTGTTGACGTATAAGGTGATTCCAGAATCAGCCCAGCCGCAGGATATTCCGCTGCCATCTGCACTGCCACACCGGTGCCGAGGGATTCGCCGTAGAGGATAAGACGGCTGCCAGTGGTGCCGCTGCTTTTCATTAAGTCCATGACGGCGCGGGCATCACGGTATAGTCCCTGCTCCGTCGGCGTACCAGGGTTCAGGCAAAAACCGCGATAGCCTACCATGACCACGCCATATCCGGCATTAACCCAAGGCAGCACCTTGTAGTTGCGATGGCCGGCATGACCGGCATTCCCTTGCGTGAAGATGATAGTCGGCTTGTCCGCGTCGCGCGGCGGGTAATGCCAGCTTGTCAGCGTCAGTCCGTCCTGCGTGGTCACATGCAGTGGTTTGAAATCACCTAATCCCCAGATGACAGGATCAAAGACTCCCTGATACGGGAAATACATGAGGAAACGCTGGCTGAGCATCATAGCCAGGCAGAAGAAGCCGTAGGCGATCACCAGGGTCAGGAGAAAACGGCTGACCTTGCGTGTACGGCGACGCTGCAGATACAGCGCGACCAGTTCTTCGTGTGTCAGTCCCTTGGCAACCCGCATGCTTAAATTATAATTGCGCGGATATTAACGCGCCCTGAACGCGTTAGCCTTTGACAGACATTTCGCGACGCACAATAGTCGCGGCTTCCGAACCGGTCCCTATAGCATTGCTAAGCTGGCCATAGAGTCGCGCATAGGCTCCGTTGCGCTGCAGCAATTCTATATGTGTTCCATGCTCAACCACCCTGCCATCATGCAGGACCACGATGCTATCGGCATCCACAATTGTGCTCAAGCGGTGCGCCACCACAATCGTGGTGCGGCCGTGCTGCAGGCGACGCAAGGCGTCTTGAACCGCACGCTCTGCTTCGTTATCCAGCGCCGACGTTGCTTCATCCAGCAGCAAAATCGGGGCGTTACGCAACATAGCACGTGCGATGGCGATGCGTTGGCGCTGGCCGCCAGAAAGCTTCAAGCCGTTTTCACCTACAATGGTGTCATAGCTTTGCGGCAGTTGCCGGACAAAGCCATCCGCGAAGGCGGCCTGGGCGGCGATTTCGATCTCGGCATCCGTGGCGCCGTGCTTACCATAGGCGATGTTGGCGCGGATCGTGTCGTCGAAGAGTGCGGTTTCCTGGCTAACGAGGGCGATTTGCGAGCGGAGACTACGAAGACGAACCCGCCGAATATCAACACCGCCGATGGTGATCGCGCCTGACTGAATATCATAAAAGCGAGGCAGAAGATTGACGATGGTGGATTTACCTGAACCCGACGCACCTACAATAGCCACCGTTTTACCGTGTGGCACCACGATGCTGATGTTATGCAATGCTTCTGTGCCGTCTTGATAAGCAAAGTTGACGTGCCGAAATTCTAAACTGCAATCTTTGACCGACAATTCTGGCGCTGAAGGATCGTCTTGGATCACCGCTCTCGTATCCAACACGGCAAAGACACGCTCTGCTGCTGCCAGTCCAGTTTGTAACTGGGCGTTCATTTTGGCTAAGCGTTTCATCGGCTCATAGGCCAGTAGGAAGGCGGTAATGAAGGAAAATAAGGCGCCCGGTGTATTCTGACCGCTGATGACTTGCATGCCGCCATAAAGAATGACGGCAACGATAGCGAGGCCACTCAGTGCCTCTGTGACCGGCTGGGAGAGCGCCGCGATCCGAAAGCCTTTAACAGCTAGCTTATAAATATTTTCTGTTATGCCGTATGTGCGTTCGACCTCCTGTGACTCCATACCATAGGCCTTTACATGGCGCATTCCTTGAAACGTCTGATTGAGAAAAGCAGAAAATTGTCCTAGCTCTGCCTGGGTGGTGCTGGCGACACGGCGCATCTTGCGTCCTAACCGAGCAACGAAGTAGGCGGTCGGAGGAAAAACCAAGGAAGCTCCCAGGGCAAGTGTCCAATCCTGGTAGAACATAACGCCCACAAGCATCAGTAGCGTCAGCGTGCCGCGAAACGAGCTGGTAAGGCATTCGCCTACAGCAGTCCGCATCACGGCAACATCATTTGTGAAGCGGGTGATGAGGGTGCCAGCGGCATTGGCATGGAAAAAAGACAAGTCTAGACTTAGCATGTGCAGGTAGAGTTGTCGCTGCACTTCAGTGACAATGCGTTGGCCAATTTGGTTCATCAGCAGAGAATGGCCATAGGTAGCGACACCGCGCAGCAAAAACACCAAGAAAACTGCCGTAGCGATCAGAAACAGTTTGTCTTGATCGCGGGCTTGGAACACCTGATCAATGATCGGTTCCATCAATTTGGCTTGCGCACCAGTCATCGCTGCGCCCAGCGTCATGAACAGCACAGCTAGGGCGAACGAGCCTAAATGCGGCCGCAGATAATCCCTCAACAGGCGTCTGACCAATGTGTAGGATGACTGAGGGGGTTGAGACATACAGCTAAAAACCCGAAAAAGCGTGTGCAGTCGCAAAAATTTGCTTGATAAGCAAATCTTTAGCACCAGTACTTGTATCATAGAACAGGCTGCGGATTTACACAGCCATTTTTTGGATGGTCAGGAAGATGCACCATGTCCGATGACGCGATGCCCGTGCCGCCTCAAGGACAACCACGCCGCCGCATTGGGTTGGTGCTGGGTAGCGGTATGGCGCGCGGCTGGGCGCATATCGGCGTCATTCGCGCCCTTACCCGCCTAGGCTTTCACTTCGATATCGTCACAGGATGCTCAATCGGGGCCTTGGTCGGAGGTAGCTTTCTGGCTGGCCGGCTCGATACTCTGGAAGCCTGGGTCTTGTCACTGAACAAAATGCGTATTGTTAGTCTGCTGGATTTAAAAATGCGTAGCGGAGGATTGATTGGTGGTCGCAAGTTGCTGGATGAAATAAAACGCCATATAGGTGAAATTGAAATCCGTAATTTACCTTCACGCTATGCTGCCGTTGCGACTGACTTGTTGACTGGTCATGAAATCTGGTTGCAAGGTGGTCCACTGGCTGAGGCTATGCGCGCCTCGTTTTCATTGCCTGGCATTTTCCCGCCCGTTCGACTGGAAGGACGTTGGCTCTTAGACGGCGCCCTCGTCAATCCGGTGCCGGTAAGTACTTGCCGCGCCTTGGGTGCCGATATGGTTATCGCCGTTAATATCAACGCTGATATCATGGGCAAAGTTCATCGCCCAGGCAGTGATATTCCGGCAGCCGCAGGCTTTGATCTTATCAACCTTATCGAGAACACTAAGGAATTGGAAAGCCGAATAGGTCTGATGGATAATCTTACGCGGCGCGTATTCCGCCGAGAAGCAGAAGGACCTAGCGTATTCGGTGTTATGACCGCCTCGCTCAATATCATGCAAGATCGCATCAGCCGTTCACGGCTGGCCGGTGATCCACCGGATGTGCACATCGCTCCCCGCCTTGGGCATATTGGCTTGCTCGAATTCGACCGTGCAGCCGAAGCTATTCGTGAAGGAGAGGCAGCTGTTGAGCGGAAAAGGGCTGAATTGGCGGACGCTCTGCGTGTCATGGCGCATAGTGCTGCTGGCAGCGGCAAAAGTTAATTATTTAAGGTTATTGGCAAAAACCACCTGAGGTGCTATTCGGGGACATCGTATTTTGACCTCAAGTGGAGCCGAATATGGACATAATGAATCTCACTCAACAATTTATTACGGGCATTTTCTCGCAAACACCAGGCATGAATAAGGGTATCTTCAGTGTTGTGCTTAAAATGGTGCAATATTACCCTGGAGGTTTGTCTGCATTGGTAAAAAATCTTGAAGAATCTGGTTTGACCGAGCAAGTCCAGTCGTGGGTCAGCACTGGCGCAAATAAGCCGATCAATTCAGAACAAATACAACAAGCCATGGGAAGTCATGTACAAAATTT
>CAYOGS010000048.1:0-2603 GCA_964403435.1 uncultured Rhodospirillales bacterium
AGGGAGAGCGGCGGTGACCGCGATGCCGTAACGGGCGGCACGCGGGTTCTGTCCGACTGGATTGTCGTTGGTATCTCCTCGAATCCTGGCGAGACATTTTTGGACAAAATGATTGCCTTGGTGGAAGGCGCAAAACGGCAGAAAACACCCAACGAAATCGCGCTGGGTATCCTGCTAGCGGCCATGACGATTATGTTTTTGCTGGTTTGTGCGACACTGTTGCCTTTCTCGCTGTTTTCTGTTGAACGCGCAGGGCAAGGGACTGCTGTTAGCGTCACGGTCTTGATTGCGCTTCTGGTATGTCTTGCCCCTACGACCATTGGTGGTTTGCTGTCAGCTATAGGAATCGCGGGCATGAACCGCCTGATTGCCGCAAATGTCATCGCTACCTCCGGGCGAGCGGTTGAGGCTGCTGGTGATGTTAACATTTTGCTGCTCGATAAGACCGGCACTATCACACATGGCAATCGGCAGGCAGTTGCTTTTTTTCCTGCCGAAGGTGTACAGCCAAATAAATTGGCTGAAACTGCTGAACTATCCTCACTAACTGATGAAACACCGGAGGGTAAGAGCATTGTTGCATTGGCGCGTAGTCAATATGGCGTGCAGCCGACGCAGATCGCTTCGCTAGATGCCAGATATATACCCTTTAGCGCTGAAACGCGGATTAGCGGTATAGCCCTTGCGGACAGGAAGATATTGAAAGGCGCGGGCGACGCCATTGCAGCCCATATCAGGAAATTGGGTGGGACAGTACCAGATGCCGTATCACGGCAGGTGGAAACTATCGCGCGTCAAGGCGGGACCCCGCTTCTGGTTGCCGACGGCAGTAAAGTGATGGGGGTCATTCACCTCAAGGACGTCGTCAAGGCGAATATCAAGGAACGTCTTGCGCAATTGCGCGCCATGGGCATTAAAAGCGTCATGGTCACGGGCGATAATCCTTTGACAGCGGCCTCAATTGCCTCAGAGGCTGGCGTCGATGATTTCATTGCGCAAGCGACGCCGGAGGCCAAGCTGGCATATATCCGCAAGATGCAGGCAGGCGGCGAATTGGTAGCTATGGTGGGGGATGGTACCAACGACGCACCAGCATTGGCACAATCCGACGTTGCTGTCGCGATGAACACGGGAACGCAGGCTGCCAAAGAAGCGGGAAATATGGTCGATCTCGACTCCAACCCGGCAAACAATTGTTGATGACTCGCGGCGCTTTGACGACATTCTCCATCGCCAACGATGTTGCCAAATATTTTGCCATTGTTCCGGCAGCTTTCATGAGCACTTATCCTGCTTTGGCAGCATTAAATATTATGGGATTGACGACGCCATACAGCGCCATTCTTTCCGCCGTCATTTTTAATGCACTCATCATCGTATTCCTGATCCCGCTGGCGCTGCGCGGTGTGAAATACCGGCCCATCGGGGCGTCAAGCCTGTTGCGGCACAATATTGTCGTTTACGGGCTTGGCGGAATTGGCGCGCCCTTTATCGGTATCAAGATCATCGACATGCTGTTGCATGCTGTAGGAGTTGCCTGACATGATCAAGCATCTGCGAACCAGTGTTGGACTATTTTTCCTTTTTACGGTTTTGCTTGGCATTATCTACCCTGGCGTGACGACTGTTACCGCGCGGGCGCTGTTTCCTCTGAAAACCGAGGGCAGTCTGATCCTGCGCAATGGCAAGCTGCTCGGTTCGGAGCTTATCGGGCAGAATTTTTCTACACCGAAATATTTCTGGGGTCGTCTCTCAGCTACTGCGCCCGTTGCCTATAATGCAGCCTCTTCCTCCGGTAGCAATTACGGTTCGGCCAACCCGGCTTTGTTGGATGCCGTTAAAGCGCGTATCGACGCTCTTACAATTGCCGATCCCGACAATAAATTGTCAATCCCGGTCGATCTTGTGACGGCATCCGGCAGCGGCCTTGACCCGCATATTTCACCTGCCGCTGCTGCTTATCAAGTCGGACGTATCGCCCGCGAGCGCAATATGTCAGCGCAAAAGATCGCAGCGCTGATTGAGAAGCATACCGAAGGCCGGCAATTCGGCATCCTCGGCGAACCGCGAGTCAACGTTCTGATGCTGAATCTTGATCTTGATGGTAAGCTATGAGGGATGAATAGAATCGGTCAGCGCCCCGATCCCGATGCTTTGCTTCATGCCGTCAACGCGACGGACACGCAACGCGGCCGCTTGAAGATTTATTTTGGCGGTAGTCCTGGCGTCGGCAAAACCTATGCCATGCTTGAAGATGCCCGACAGCGTCTCAAGGAAGGCATTGACGTCGTTATTGGCATTGTCGAAACACATGGCCGCGAGGATACCTTGGCGCTTCTGGACGGTATCTCCGCCATTCCCAGACGCGATATTTTGCACCGCGGCGTGACGGTTCAGGAATTTGATCTTGATGCCGCGTTGGCCCGCAAGCCGGGTATTCTCCTACTTGACGAGTTGGCTCATACGAATGCGTCGGGGTCGCGTCATCCCAAGCGCTGGCAAGATATAGAGGAACTGCTGAAAGCCGGGATCGACGTCTATACGACTTTAAACGTCCAACATATCGAAAGCCTCAATGATCTTGTCGCTGGGATTACCGGCGT
>CAYOGS010000048.1:2627-9559 GCA_964403435.1 uncultured Rhodospirillales bacterium
GCCGACGATATCGTGCTGGTCGACATCCCACCTGATGAGCTGCTTAAGCGACTGCGTGAAGGTAAGGTTTACATCGGGGAAGATGTTCGCGCCCGCGCCGCCGAAAATTTCTTCAAGAAGAGTAATTTGAACGCTTTGCGCGAGCTTGCCCTACGTCGCACCGCCGAACGCGTAGATGCGCAGATGGGTGACTATCGTATTCTGGAAGGTATGCGCGATGTCGCGCCGGTTGCGGACAAGATCATGGTCTGCATCGGCCCAGAGCCGCTTTCTATTCGGCTTGTACGTTCGGCTAAGCGCCTTGCCAATGGGCTAAAAGCACCATGGGTCGCAGTCTATGTCGAAAATTCGCGGCATCATCGCCTCAATCAGCATGGCAAGCGTGCCGTGCAGATGGCCATCAGTATGGCTGAACGCATCGGCGGAAAAACCATCGTCTTGCAGGGTGACAACCCCGTTAGTGAAATTATGAACTACGCACGCACCAAAGGTATTACCAAGATCGTTGTGGGCAGGCCGACCAAATCCAGATTGATGGATTTCCTCTACGGCTCGCTTACCGACAAGATCATGCGAGCCAGTGGCGACTCCATTGACGTTTATGTTGTGACCGGCAAACCATACTTGCTTAAGGAGATCGCTAAACGACCCGATCCTTTCAGGTTTGAAGTGAAGCCCTATGTCCTGGGCGCGGGCACGGTCGCGGCAGGAACACTGGCGGGATTGGCGCTCGACGCGGTACTCAGGCCCATTGACCAAGTCATGATCTACCTGATCGGGGGTGTGCTGGTCGCCGCACGCTTCGGGTTGGGGCCATCCATTTTTTATTCTCTGTTAAGTGTGAATGCCCTCAATTTTTTCTTTATCGAGCCACGCTATTCCTTCAATTTCTACGACCAGTCTTATTGGATGACCTTTGCCGTCATGCTGATCACGAATTTTGTTATCACTGGTCAGGCGTCAAAGTTGCGTTTGCAAGCGATTATGGCCCGCAAACGTGAGTATGACACCCGTACATTCTATGCCCTGACTCGCGCCATGGCTTCGATGCGCGACTATCGCGATATGGCCGAAGCAGCAGCAAATCACATCGAAGAAATTTTCAAGGCTCATGTGACGATATGGGTTTCGAACGATAAGCTAATCCCTGTTGCTGGACATTTACCCGGTTTCGACGACGTAAAGGAATTGAGCGCGCTGCAGTGGTGTTTTGACCACGCAGAAAAGACTGGGCATGACACCATGACCATGCCGAGTGCGGTAGGACTTTATTTTCCTTTGGTTACAGGTGAAGGCACAAGAGGTGCGATGGGCGTGACACCGGAGGAAGCTACGCGTGACTTCACTGCAGATGAAATTGCATCGCTGGAGATTGTTGCTAGCCTTCTTGCCTCGGCTTTTGAGCGCGTGGCTTCTGCGGACGCCGCCGAAGAGGCCAAAATCGAAACCGAACGAGAAAAATTACGGAATGTCCTGTTAAGCTCCGTCTCGCATGACCTGCGGACGCCCTTAGCCTCGATTGTCGGTTCCAGCAGCACGATCATGGCGTAAAGCGACCGCCTTCCCAAGGCAACTATCATCGAACTTGCGCAGGGCATCAATCGCGAAGCAAACCGGCTTTCCAGAGTTGTTGCCAACCTGATTGATGTAACCAATCTTGAATCCGGTACGCTACGGCTCAATCTCCAGCCCTATTATCTGGAAGAATTGCTCGGCGCTGTCCTGTCACGACTTCAGCCGTTCTTAAGCGGTCATCGGGTCGTGACGCATATCACCAAGGATTTGCCTATGGTGATGGTGGACGGCATGATGATTGAACAGGTTTTCACCAATATCATTGAGAACGCCGCCAAATATACCCCACAGGGCAGCACTATCACCATCGCCGCGCAGCAGGTTCGATGGGACATATTGGTCACGATTTCTGATAACGGCTCCGGTATTCCTGCGGGACTTGAACGCAAGATTTTTGACAAATTCTATGCTATCGACAAAGAGTATGCTCACAAAGGAACGGGTCTTGGCCTTGCCATATGCGCCGGAATCGTTAAAGCACACAAGGGAGAAATATGGGAGGAGCGTGCGCCCGAAGGTGGTGCGAGTTTCAATTTCACGCTGCCTATCGTAGCTGCGCCAAAGGAACTCGCCGATGTCCAGCCCTAACAAGCCTTGCGTCCTGATCGTCGAGGACGAACAGGAAATCACCAAATTTCTCAAGGCGACTCTGACAGCACACGACTACAAGCCAATCTTTGCCGAGAGCGGTAAAGAAGGCATTCGTCTTGCAGCGCTTTATAAGCCGGACACTATCATACTTGATCTCGGCCTGCCTGATATGGACGGCATGGAAGTCATTAAAGCAGTGCGACAGGATAGCATAACCCCCATCATCGTTCTTTCCGCGCGCGGTCAGGAGCAAGACAAGGTGAATGCCCTTGAACTGGGTGCGGATGACTACCTGACAAAACCTTTCAGCACGGCGGAACTACTAGCACGGCTCAGGGCGGCGTTACGCCGCGTTAGTCAGAATATTGGTGCGGGATCGGCGGTTTTTGAGAGCCAGGATTTATCCGTTGACCTGGAAAAGCGGCTCGTATTCGTAAAGAATGATGAAATTCATCTGACACCGACGGAGTATAAGCTGCTGTTAATCCTAATCAAGCACGCGGATAAGGTCGTAACCCATGCCCAGCTATTGAAGGAAGTCTGGGGGAGGCACACGAATGAGGACAACCATCAGCTGCGCATGCAAGTCCAGCGCTTGCGCCAAAAGCTTGGTGACGACCCTATGCAGCCCCGCCATATAATGACCGAAGCAGGCGTAGGCTACAGGCTTAGGCAGTCATAGGTAGTTGCGAATTAATCCACTCCTCCATAATCTGAATCTTTGTCATATCGAGGAGGAGTGTTTTACGTATTCGCGGGTAAGTTTTTTCAGGGGTCGGGAACCACTAAGTTATTGAAATATATGGTGGGTGCAGTAGGGATTGAACCTACGACCCCTACCGTGTGAAGGTAGTGCTCTCCCGCTGAGCTATGCACCCGGCCGTAAATAGGGCTGGTAACCGGTTTTAGCCGATGTTGCTGGGGGGGCGTCAAGGCCTTTTGCTTCCGTACCAGAATTTGTTAAGTAGGCGGCATGACCAGTGAGCAAACAGCCGAGCCGATCAATGGTGCCATGCCGCATATTCTGGTGGTGGATGATGATGTGCGGCTACGTGACCTCTTGCGCCGCTTTTTGACAGAACAGGGCCTAGCCGTGACTTCGGCATCGTCAGCGTCGGAAGCGCGGACATTATTGGGTTTGCTCAGCTTTGACCTAGCTATTCTTGATATTATGATGCCCGGCGAAAACGGACTGGAACTGGCGCGCAGCCTGCGCCAGAGCCCGGCGACCGCACAATTGCCAGTCATGTTGCTGACGGCACGCGCCGGCACGGATGACCGGATCGACGGGCTTGAAGCTGGGGCAGATGACTATCTACCTAAACCGTTCGAGCCGCGGGAATTACTGCTGCGTGTGCACGCCATTTTGCGCCGCACCGCTAAGCCCGTACCAGCACGGGAAACTGCAGCCGAAATCCGGCTGGGCAAGTGGCGCTTCGACGCAGGGCGCGACGCGTTGTTCTCCGGCGAAGAAGCTCAGAAATTGACAGAAATGGAAGCTGGCTTGCTGCGTACTTTGGCGGCGGCTCCGGGCACTGCCATCAGCCGAGAACAACTGGCAGAAAGCAGTAAGGTGGCAGTCAATGACCGCACGATTGACGTGCAGATCACGCGGCTGCGCCGTAAGATTGAGCCGGATGCGCGCAATCCGCGCTATCTACTGACCGTCAGGGGCGAGGGCTATATGCTCGTACCCGACGGCACTACAAACTGAGCGTTGCGGATGAGCCTGTTCCGCTTTCTGAAACCCTTGCTGCCGCGCACACTGTTCGCGCGCACGCTCATGATTATCGTCACCCCGGTCATTCTGGCTCAGTTGGTTGCCACTTTTGTGTTCTTCGACCGGCATTGGTCCACCATGACCAACCGCTTGACCTATGCGTTGGCAGGCGATATCGGCTTGGTCGCGGAGGAGGTGGAACGCAATAACCATCCGGCTTCGCTCATGCGGCTGCGCGCAAGCGTGGCACGGCACATGGATTTGCAGCTGGAATACGCTCCAGGTGTAACCTTGCCAGCAACACCAAATGTGTGGAGCAGCCCGCTGCAGAGCCGGCTGGAGCAAGCGTTAAGGGATAAGCTGCGGCGACCATTCAACGTGCGCATGACCGCAGGACCGGAGCAAGTGGGCATTGAAGTGCAGCTCTCCGATGGTGTGCTGCGAGTGCTGTCGCCTGAGCGCCGGATATTTACGCCGACGACAGAGGTTTTCATCGGCTGGATGCTTGGGTCGTCGATTCTACTTTCAGTTATCGCGCTGATATTTATGCGCAACCAAATTCGGCCGGTGCGTCGCTTGGCGGCCGCGGCGGAGGCGTTCGGTAAAGGACGCAATGTTCCGGGTTTCAAACCTGAAGGTGCCACAGAGGTGCGGCAGGCCGCCAAGGCGCTGCTGCAGATGCATAACCGGCTGCGGCGGCAGATCACGCAACGCACGACCATGCTTGCCGGCATCTCACACGACTTGCGCACACCTCTGACGCGCATGAAGTTGCAGTTAGCGATGCTGCCTGAGACACCGGCGAACACAGAGCTGCGGCTGGACGTGGAAGAGATGGTGGCCATGGTGGAAGCCTATCTTGCATTCGCGCGCGGTGAGGAAGGGGAGGCTGTGCAACAGGTGGATGTTAATACTCTGTTGCAGGAAGTGGTGGCGAAGGCGCGAAAACTTAACCCACAGATCACACTCAGCGTTGCTGAGCCAATCATGCTGCCGCTTCGCCGGCAGGCCATAAGCCGTGGGCTTACCAATCTGGTGATGAACGCTGTGCGATACGGCACAAAAGCTGACATTCAGGCCGTTCAGTTGGATAATTATGTGATTATGACGATTGACGATGACGGGCCCGGCATTCCGGCCGAAAGCCGGGAGGAGGTGTTCCGACCGTTTGTGCGCCTCGATGAGGCGCGCAATACGGCCACCGGCAGCGTGGGGCTCGGCATGACCATAGCGCGCGACATCGTGCGCCTACATGGCGGCGAGATCAGCTTGCTCGATAGCCCGATCGGTGGGTTACGCGTGCATGTCCGGCTGCCAGTCTGATCAAAATAAATCAGCCAGCGATTGATTCTATTGCTTAGATTGTTTCCTCTAAAATCTGGCCGTTTCGGAAATTTAGGGAGCGACAAGGAGAGCATCCTGGATACCTTGCGAAGCTAGCTCAGAACCATTTGACTGCAATGATGGTTTCTCCAAATGCACAAGCAGCACGATCATCTAGGCCTGCTGAGCCCGTCGGCGTTCGAACAGCTTCCCGTTGGAAGCTAAGAAATGTCTACAAAACCGGGGGAAGTTCAAGCATTCAGAAAACGCCATTAGTGGCGATCAGAAAATGCCAGTGTGGTTCATCAAATGGAACTTTATCTCGAACAGCAATGTGCGTATTGAACAGGTTAAAGAGTGCAGGCGCGGTAAGCGCTTCCCAAAAGTACCAGGTGATGAAGAAGAGTATATCCCATTACCTGAATTAACTACAAAGGAGAGAACTATGAACACATTACAGACTATCAAAGCGCGCAGAGCAGTGAAACATTATGATCATGCTTTTAAAATGCCAAAGGAGGATATTGATACGTTACTCGAGCATGCCATTGAGGCTCCCACCTCGTTTAACATCCAAAATTGGCGCATTGTACAGGTGGAGGATCCAGCTTTGCGTGCCCAGATTCGTGAAGCGGCATGGGGGCAGGCGCAGGTGACTGATGCATCACTACTCTTCGTGATGTGTGCCGATTTGAAAGCATGGGACAAAAATCCAGGGCGTTATTGGAAAGAGGCTCCAAAAGCAGCGCAGGATATGCTTGTCCCCATGATTAAACCCTTTTACGAAGGTAAAGAACAGTTGCAACGCGACGAAGCACTGCGCTCGATTGGTATTGTCGCGCAGACCATAATGCTCGCAGCGAAAGCTATGGGTTATGATAGCTGCCCGATGATTGGATTTGATTCTGAAAAGGTCGCTGAGCTCATTCATCTGCCGGGTGATCATATGGTAGGGATGTTGCTGGTGGTTGGCAAAGCAACTCAACCCGCATGGCCAAAACCCGGACAATTGCCTCTAAGTGATGTCGTGATTAAGAACCGATTTTAATAAGGGGCGATGTATCTCGTCAGGGGGCAGTGCGTCAAAATAAAGTGGATTTGTAAGGTGATGTTTCTGGCACTTCGTGAAAGGAAAGAAGATGAGCCAGAAACATGATGGGAAGGCGGCAGTCAAGTAGGCCGCACCGGATAAAAACGGCATGGTCAGCTTATATAACTTGCCAGATAATACAAAACTATAATAAATTCCAATGGGATGGATGGGTGGCCGAGTGGTTGATGGCTCCGGTCTTGAAATTCGGCAACGAGAATTTCATGAGGCCTCTCATTTCTTCTCAAAGTCACAGAAATGCTGGAGTTCTCGCCATTCTTATTGATCCTGTTTCTCAGATTGTTTCCTCTATAATCTGGCCGCTTCGGAATTTTGGGGAGCAGTTTGGGGAGCATCCAGGATGTCTAAAGGACCCAGACCAGACCGATTTGACTATATTGATGGTTTCTACAATCGCACCGAGCAGCACAGCAATCTAGGCCTGCTGAGCACGTTGGCGTTCGAATAGCTTCCAGTTGGGAGTTAAGAAGTGCCTACAAGACCGGGGGGCACAACTCCAGAACAGTAACCTAAATTCTTGATCCTCATATGGGTTGACCGGATCTAATGAATTGCACAACTTGGAGCGCGAAAGAACCATTCTACTTGCTACATGCGAGGGTTATCCACTTG
>CAYOGS010000048.1:9569-10402 GCA_964403435.1 uncultured Rhodospirillales bacterium
TGCCTCGGTTGCAGTGTAAGCGACGCAATGCAGAATTGACGCAAGTCAAGGATATTTCAATTTTACCCCATTATGTTGGGATGCGGGCTGGGCAGGATAGTTATGCAAATTCTAAAAGTTTCTACGGCATGGCAATTGTTCAACATGCGCGATGAATGCGAGAGATGGAGCGGAGCGTGGCCAATCAAACAGGACAAGCAAAACTAAAAATGACGTATGCAGATCAGCCAGATGAGTTCGTAACGGTATCTGCACTGGCTGATGCGGCGGAAACCGAGGACGCGACACCGGGGGCATCGTTCGCTGAGATGCTGGGATCATACAAAATGATGGCGGGAAGTGCGTGGCAGCATCTGGACACAATCCGTGTGCAGCACATGCAGGCCTGTCTGACAGTCACGGACCAGACAATGGCGAACGTTGATAAGATGACGGATTTGGCGCTTGCTTTTGCGCGCGGCACGATTGCGCAAACGACATCGGCGACACCGCTGACGCCGGTGTGGCCGGTTGCTGGCGAGTGGCTGGTGACGAACAAGAGCTTCTGCGATAGCGCGGTCCGGCAACTCGAAATGATGCTGGCGCTGCAGAAAAAGCTTGCCGAAAGCATAATGCTGCCGCTTCGGCGTTCCGTCAGCAGGAATTCTCAAGGTTAACGGGGGTTCGCCGCAGCCTTGCAGCCGGATAGCGCCCGCGGGAACTTCTGTTTGTCATTGGCAATGTTGGCGCTGCATCTTAGTATCGTGCCATGAGCAATGAACGCTATGCACGACAAACAGCATTAAAAGAGATAGGCGTAAAAGGGCAAGATCGCCTCGCGCGGGCGTCTGTGC
>CAYOGS010000049.1:0-575 GCA_964403435.1 uncultured Rhodospirillales bacterium
GTATCAATTACCGCATAATGCCTTTGGGTACCTTGAACCAGAACAATCCGCATCCCCCGCTCGTCGTGTGAACCATCGCGCCAGTGCGACGGACATTGCGGCGGCTTGTGCCTGGCGTGATGGCTTTAACCTAGCCACGGAGATCGGCCACGCACCGGCGCAGGATTTTCGTCGCGAATTCTGGCCGAACGGTGCCTTGAAAGCTGAAGAACCACTTATCAACGGTGTCGTTCACGGTGTCGGGCAATACTGGTTTGATAATGCTACCCAGTACGCGAACATCCCCTATAAACAGGGGCAGAAGCACGGTACTTTTAACCTGCATCGCGCCGATGGGAGTATCGAACAACAACTCTCCTACAAGGACGGTTTGTTGTTTGGCATTAATACTTGGTATGATGCTTCAGGCCATGTCACGGCCACTGCCGTGTATACCGGTGACAATGAGCATTTTCCGCTAACATATTGCAACGGAAACAAATAGTTACTTTGCTCAAAGGGCGAAATTCAAACATAATCTTGCCGTGATAAGGGTTTAGGTCTAAGACAATGTGACCAACCTTGAGTCCATGGAG
>CAYOGS010000049.1:585-10382 GCA_964403435.1 uncultured Rhodospirillales bacterium
TCAAATCGGCGGAACGCTCGCACTGCTGGCGGCTCAGAAAGAGTTGGGTGACGTCGTCCTCGTTGACATCGCGGAAGGTATTCCTGAAGGCAAAGCCCTTGATCTCGACCAAACCAGTGCCACCGAGGGGTACAACGCGGCAATTAAGGGCAGCACGGATTATAGCCAGATCGCGGGGGCAGATGTTGTCATTGTGACAGCAGGTGTACCGCGCAAGCCCGGTATGAGCCGGGATGATCTCATCGGCATAAATACCGGCATCGTTAAAGCAGCCGGCGAAAACATTAAGAAACACGCACCAAATGCCTTCGTTATCGTCATCACAAATCCCCTAGATGTTATGGTCTGGGTGATGCAGCAGGTGACCGGGTTTGCCCCGCACAAAGTTGTCGGAATGGCCGGAGTCCTGGATAGCTCACGCTTCCGATCATTCTTGGCTGCGGAGTTCAAAGTCTCGATCGAGGATGTGTATGCCTGCGTCTTGGGCGGACATGGCGACACGATGGTGCCGATGGTGCGTTACTCTACCGTGGCCGGCATTCCTCTCCCGGACCTCATCAAAATGGGTTGGACGAGCCAGGAACGACTTGACCAAATCGTGCAACGCACGCGTGATGGTGGCGCCGAAATCGTAAAACTCCTCAAAACTGGCTCTGCATTCTATGCACCCGCCGCTTCAGCCATTGCGATGGCTGAAAGTTATCTCAAAGATCAGCGTCGTATTTTGCCCTGTGCCGCCCAGCTTACTGGTCAATATGGCGTTAATGGTCTCTATGTCGGCGTACCGGTAGTCATTGGAGCCAAAGGCGTTGAGAAGATCGTCGAGATGCAGCTGAACACTGAAGAAAAAGCTATGTTCGATAAATCAGTCAGCTCGGTCCGCGAATTAATGGATGCCGCTCGCCCGATGCTAGAAAAGGCAGCTTGAGATGATGATAAAGAAATTCTTGTTCCTGCTAGGATTATTTGTCTTGCTCTTTCCTTCTGTGAGTTATGCGATGGAGCCGGACAATAAATTAATGGATTCCATATCGCCTAACGCGAATGGAGCCGTGGCAGCCTATGCGCGCGAGGAAGACGCCGAGTTCGATATAACTGATGAAAAAAATTATGTAATCCAATGTCCGCCAGAGTTGCGAAATCAGGTGATGATTGACGGTAAGAATTCAACAGATTGGATTGTTGGCGGCGAAGGCAGAAACTCGCCACTAAAAGGCGGACGGATGTTTATCGGTCCTGTCAGCGAAAGCACTATTCAGAAATACAATGAATTGACGGCTATACCTTCCATGCTTAAGGAGAAAGCCAAATTTCAACAAACATGGACGCTTGACGAGCAGATGTTTGAAGCGGGTGTACTTCTGGTTTGCGATTATGCCGGAAATAGTCATTTTTTGTTGCGTGCCGTCCCACGCGGCGTGAGGCAGTGTCAAGAGGTTGACGTGATAGATAAAAACGCCGACAACCCTCCAAAGGTGCGGTGCAAGTAGCCCTCTAATCACCAACTTGCTCTAGGTAAAAGAATCACCTAGTTTGCGCGTAATAATGCAGCGCAGCATAGTTTACGATGTTTTCAATCCATCGTGAGTTACCGTTAAGGATCTTAGATGAATATCCATGAATATCAGGGCAAAGAGTTGATGCAACGCTTTGGCATCGCGGTTCCGAAGGGTTATGTTGCTTACACACCAAATGAAGCGGTGGAAGCAGCGAAGAAACTGCTGGCAGAAACCGGAACGTCAGTGTGGGTGGTCAAGTCGCAAATTCATGCCGGCGGTCGCGGCAAAGGCGGCGGTGTTAAAGTCGTCAAATCACTTGACGAGGTAAAAATGGAGGCGCAGCGCATGATTGGCATGCAGCTAATCACGCCTCAGACAGGTCCTGCCGGACAGGAGGTCAAACGCGTTTATATTGAACAGGGCTGTAAGATTGCACGCGAACTTTATCTCGGCCTGCTGGTTGATCGCGCCACCAGCCGGGTTACGATTATGGCCTCAACAGAAGGTGGTATGGATATTGAAGAAGTTGCGGCTAAACATCCTGAAAAAATTATCAAATTGGCGATCGATCCTTTGTGCGGATTGCAGCCGTTCTATGCCCGCCGGATTGCTTTCGCGCTCGGCTTAAAGGGTAAGCAGGTCGGTAAAGCGACGACGTTCCTGCAGGCGATGTATCAGGCATTTACACAATTAGATTGCGCCATTGTTGAAATCAACCCACTCGTGATCACGGCGGATGACGATGTTGTGGCGCTTGATGCTAAGATGGTGTTTGACGACAACGCGCTCTTCCGACACGCTCATATTGAGCAAATGCGCGATGAGAGTGAGGAAGACCCGGCAGAACTCGAAGCCGGTAAGCACTCCCTGAATTACGTCAAGCTGGAGGGGAATATAGGTTGCATGGTCAACGGCGCCGGCCTGGCCATGGCGACGATGGACATCATTAAGCTTTATGGTGGACGGCCGGCTAACTTCCTCGATGTTGGCGGCGGCGCAACACGTGAGCGCGTGACTACAGCATTTAAGATCATTCTATCTGACCGAAATGTCGAAGGCATTCTGGTCAATATCTTTGGTGGTATTATGCGTTGTGACGTGATCGCAGAGGGTGTCATCGCTGCGGCGCGCGAAGTAAGCCTCCATGTGCCGCTGGTGGTGCGACTGGAAGGTACCAATGTCGATCTTGGCAAGAAAATGCTGTCAGAAAGCGGCTTGCCGATCTTAGCAGCCGATAATCTAGCTGACGCCGCAGAGAAGGTTGTCCAAGCTGTGCAAAAGGTGGCAGCGTAACATGGCCGTACTTGTAAACAAGAATACCAAAGTCATCTGCCAAGGTTTTACCGGCAGTCAGGGCACCTTCCATTCCGAACAGGCACGCGCCTACGGTACTCAGATGGTCGGCGGCGTTACGCCGGGTAAGGGTGGCACTTCACACCTCGACCTGCCAGTATTTGATACCGTGGCGGAAGCTGTATCCAAAACTGGTGCCAATGCTTCCGTGATTTACGTGCCGCCGCCCTATGCGGCCGACGCCATCCTGGAAGCTATAGATGCCAAACTACCGCTGGTCGTCTGCATTACCGAAGGAATTCCGGTTTTAGATATGATCACAGTTAAGCGGGCTTTGGCCGGTTCAGTGACGCGGTTGATTGGCCCCAATTGTCCGGGTGTCATCACTCCGGGGGAGTGCAAGATCGGCATCATGCCAGGGCATATCCATAAGCGTGGCAAAATTGGTATCGTTTCTCGCTCAGGTACTTTGACATACGAAGCCGTGGCACAAACTACAGCAGTCGGCCTCGGACAGACCACCTGCATCGGCATTGGCGGCGACCCGGTGAACGGCACCAATTTTGTGGATGCCTTAGAGATGTTCCTGGCTGACGATGAAACTCAGGGCATTATCATGATCGGCGAGATCGGCGGCAGCGCGGAAGAGGAAGCTGCAGATTTTTACAAAGCTGCCTCAAAGAAAAAGCCAATCGTCGGCTTTATAGCTGGTGTTACTGCGCCGCCGGGTCGCCGCATGGGACATGCTGGCGCTATTATTTCGGGGGGTAAAGGCACTGCTGGCGATAAAATTGCCGCCATGCGGAGCGCCGGTTTCATGGTCGCGGACAGTCCTGCGGCATTGGGAAGCACGATGCGTAAAGCTCTAGCCGCTTAAAATCGACTTTTTCGTATAGTAAACTTCAGAGAATCTGTCTCAATTTGATGATGTTGGTGGAAGGCACTAGTACCCGCTTGCTGGTCAGGCCTTCGTCGCTCATCGGTACGTAGTGCTAGACCCTAATTAAAGTTTATTGCTTGGCTGTGTGCGTGGCCAGGCGTAAATGACTGTTATAGATTGCCATCGTGACTCATTTTGTTCGCTAGAACCACAATGCTAGTTGGGAATCTAATCGCCTTTTTGAGATCACTATGGTGGCTATAAAGACTATGCCCTGAGCCTGAATACTTTTCGGCTTCATTCTTGTTTTCTGGCATAGAATATACCGCCGAAAAAGATGATCTCCTTCATCCTGCAGTTCGTGCGCCAGCCTCAATTGTATGTCCTGTCATTTAAAGCCAAATATGCCAGCGGTTTTATCAATACTATAATTGCCCTTGAGCCGTTTCTGATCCTATTATAGTTGACACTCCATAAAATGGTGCAGCCATATAGTAGCATTGTTTACGCGCTACGCCCTTTGAGGACTTTCATCCTCAAGGATACTTGAGTGCAGAGGAATATTATGCCAGTCTGACACTGGAGAATAATCGAATGAGGCAGCTATGCGTTGGATGGGTTTTATATTTGCATTTATCGCTCTCACTGCGCCCTCATGTCCTGCACGGGCAGATGAGGACTTGGCCGCAGCTCAGCAATTTTTTGAGGCCTATGTCCAAGCAGGATACAATTATGATAAAGCTATATTAGATATGTACGCGCCGGAAGCGGTCAATCATGTCACTTTTTTGGCAGAGGATGGCACACCCTCCAATATCGAATATAATGCTGAGCAAATCAAAAAATCACTGCAAGATTATGTTAATGAAGGTTCCAAGCGCGGGATTACGATCCGTTTCGAAAAAGCATCCTATGCAGTTACAACCGGTGGGGTGCGCGTTACAGCTACAGCAGATTATCAGCATCTGTGCTACCGTGACGTGCTTTATGCCGAACTACTGACACGTGTTGATAATGGAGAGTACAAAATCAAATTGTAATTTGCACGATTGCCAAACAAATCGCAGTGTAAAAAACCATAATAACAATTATTGACCGCTGATCAGACCATGCTGCAGTCCATCACTTTTCATGCCGAAACACCTGGCTGCAACTTGCTCGTGTTAGGCGCCGTGCATGGTGATGAAATTTGCGGACCGACGGCGATCCGCCGCGTACTAGACGAGATCGAACAAGGCAAGATTGATCTGATGCGCGGGCGCGTGACTTTCGTGCCGGTGTGTAACCCTCGTGCCTATGCGCGGAATGTGCGTTTTACAGAACGCAACCTAAACCGAAATTTATTACCGCAAGATAAACCCGACTGTTACGAGGCGGTGTTGGGTAACTTGCTCTGCCCTCTGTTGCGCGACCATGACGTACTGTTGGACATCCATTCTTATCATGTTGGCGGCCCACCTTTCGTGTTCGTTGACCCGGCGGATGCAAAAAATATTGCCTATGCTGCCGCGTTGGGGGCCGATACGGTCTTGAGCAACTTCGCAGGTGCCATTACGGGCACGGGACGTAATGACGGTAACGCAGCCAACTGGTCTATCGGCACAACGGAGTACGCCCGGATGTTCGGCGCCATGTCGGTGACGTTAGAATGTGGACAGCACCGTGCGCCGGAAGCGCCAGATGTCGCTTATCGAGCCATATTGGGTGCGCTGTGTCACCTCAATATGACCGCAGCATCAAAAACCAGTCCCCTGCCCGTCCCTCGACATGTCCGCACCGAAAGCGTAACGTACCGTGATGATGCCGGCACTTTCGCCAAACCATGGCATCATCTGCAGCCTTTAGCTGCCGGCACGCACATCGCCACCCGCGCCAGCGGAGAAAAGCTTCTGACCCAGCAGGATAGCGTCATCATCTTGCCACGCGCGGATGCCGAGATCGGGGCTGAGTGGTATTATTTGGGGAGCGAGATGTCGATTTAATCTGAAGGTCTGCTGCCAAGACGAACCGTGACGCGTAAATCCCAAGCCAGACAGCTGAAACGATTATTTTTTTCTACCAAATTATTCGAAACGGTTTATTTTAGCTCCATCCGCACGGCACCCTGCCGTCTTCACGCCGAACCATTCGGGACGGCCGGCCGCAAGGCCTGCCGATGATGTTATGTCTCTGCAGCAATTTAATTTTTTGTCTTCAGCCAATGCCGATTTTGTCGCGGAGCTTTATGCGCGCTACTGCGCCAATCCAGCGGCCGTGGATCCGAGCTGGACGAATTTTTTTACCGAACTTAAAGACGATGAGAAGCTGGTGTTGAGCGAAATGCGCGGCGCATCTTGGGCGCCAAGCAGGGCCAACAAAATCGTTGGCGCCACCGGGATTGATGAAACGACGGCAAAACCAGATAAATCGGGAAAAGCCACTCCTGGCTTGAGCGCAGATCAATTGCGCGCCGCTGCCAAAGACAGCTTACGCGCTATCATGTTGATCCGTGCCTATCGGGTGCGCGGGCATCTGGAAGCGAAGCTTGATCCTCTCGGGCTGATGCAGCGCGCACGTCATGCGGAGATTGACCCGGCGCATTACGGATTCACTGAAACCGATATGGAACGGCCGATCTATATTGATGGCGTTCTGGGCATGGAAACGGCGACATTGCGCGGCATTATCGCGGCACTCAAGGCTACCTATTGTGGCACTGTCGGACTGGAATTCATGCATATCCAGAATCCTGAGGAAAAAAGCTGGTTGCAGGAGCGTATGGAAAACGGCGCCTTGCAGGCGCCGTTTGACAAAGCCGGCAAGCTGAACCTATTGCAGCGACTGGCGGCTGGAGAAGGTTTTGAAAAATTTCTGCAAGTTAAGTTCACCGGCGTGAAGCGATTCGGCTTGGAAGGCGGTGAATCGATGGTTCCTGCCCTGGAAGCGATGATAGAACGCGGCGCGGCACTTGGCCTCCGTGAAGTCGTAGTTGGCATGGCGCATCGCGGCCGGCTGAACATGCTGACTAATATTTTAGGCAAGCCATTCACCGCCATGTTCGCCGAGTTCCAGGGCACAAGTGCCTACCCGGACAGCGTGCAAGGTTCCGGCGACGTCAAGTACCACCTTGGCACTTCAACAGATCGTCAATTCGCCGGACATGCAGTTCATCTGACGATGAATGCTAACCCATCACATCTGGAATGGGTCAATCCATTAGTCGTTGGACGCGTTCGCGCCAAGCAACAGCAGGTTTCTGGCGGCCGCCATACGTCCGATAACGCTCGCGATCAGGTCGTCGCTTTGCTTATCCACGGCGACGCAGCCTTTGCTGGCCAGGGCATCGTGCCGGAAACGCTTATGTTATCCGAGTTGCTGGGGTATCGCACAGGCGGCACACTGCATTTCGTGATAAACAATCAAGTTGGCTTCACCACCAGTCCACAATATGGCCGTTCCGGTGTCTATTGCACCGATGTGGCTAAAATGATTCATGCGCCGATTTTCCACGTCAATGGCGACGATGTAGAGGCCGTCGCACGTTGTGCCATAATGGCGATGGAATACAGGCAAAAGTTTCATCGCGATGTGGTGATTGATATGGTGTGCTACCGTCGCCATGGCCACAATGAAAGCGATGAACCCGCCTTCACGCAGCCGTTGATGGTGGCGGCTATCAAGAGCCACCCCACGATCTTCGAAGTTTACAGCAAGCGGCTGGTGGCCGAGGGCAGCTTCACGGCGGAAGAAACGAGTACGGTTTTCCAGGATTTCATGGTGCGCATGGAGCAGGACTTCCAAGCAGCAAGTACTTACAAGCCCAATCGTGCGGACTGGCTGGAAGGCAAGTGGCAAGGGCTGGAAGCCGCGCAGCATGCTGGGGAAGACACGCAGCCACTGACCGGCGTGACGCTGGACACGCTACGCGAGGTTGGCCTATCCATCAGCAAAGTACCGGCTAGTTTCAATATCAATCCAAAGATTGCCAAGCAGCTGGAAGCCAAGCAGGTGATGATCGAAACCGGCGAAGGTTTGGACTGGGCGACGGCCGAGGCGTTGGCGTTCGGTACGCTGCTTATTGAGGATACGCCGGTGCGGCTTTCTGGGCAGGATGTTGGGCGCGCCACCTTCTCGCAGCGCCATGCGACGCTCCATGACCAATTGAATGAAGAACGTTATCGGCCTCTCAGCCACATTCGACCTGATCAGGCTCGGTTTGAAGCGCATGACAGTCCTTTGTCTGAGGCTGCCGTGTTGGGTTTTGATTATGGCTATTCGTTGGCTGAACCGCATGCGCTGGTGTGCTGGGAAGCGCAGTTCGGCGACTTCTCCAATGGTGCGCAGATTATTATTGATCAATTCATCGCGTCCTCGGAATCAAAATGGCTACGCCTGTCTGGCATCGTGTTATTGCTGCCACATGGCTATGAAGGCCAGGGTCCTGAGCATAGCTCCTGCCGGATTGAACGCTTTTTACAATTGAGCGCGGAAGAAAACTGGCAGGTAGCGAACTGCAGCACACCTGCGAATTATTTCCATATTCTGCGTCGCCAGGTACGGCGCAATTTCCGTAAGCCGCTGGTGCTGGCGACGCCAAAATCGTTGCTGCGCCACAAGTCATGTGTTTCTTCCCTCAGGGATTTTGCCGCCGGCACTAGCTTCCAGACGGTTATCGGCGATGCCACGCCCGGCCTACAGCAGGACGGAAAGATTAATCGTGCCGTACTCTGTAGCGGCAAAGTTTATTATGACCTGCTGGCGGCGCGGGAAGCGCAGAAGATTACAGATGTCGCGCTGATTAGGGTCGAACAGTTCTACCCGTTCCCACATAAATTGCTGGCGCAACAATTGGCACGCTATCCAAAGGCCGAGATCATCTGGTGCCAGGAAGAGCCTGAGAACCAGGGTGCCTGGACATTCCTCGATCGGCGTATCGAAGGTGTACTGAAGGAGATCAACCATCAAGCACGACGCCCTGTCTATGTCGGACGCGCTGCAGCGGCGGCGCCTGCTACTGGCTCGTTGAAACGCCATAACAAGGAACAAGAGGCCTTAGTCAATCAGGCTTTGAACATCACCGCCGCCACACAAGCCAAAGCAGCCAACGGCTGATAACCGGCTTAACTAGCTATTCTTTTTTTGTTTTCTCACCGAAACGGGGCAATCATGACAACCCAGATTATCGTTCCGCCGATGGGCGAGTCCGTCAAAGAGGCGACCGTCGCCAAGTGGCTAAAAAATGTCGGCGAAAGCGTCAAAATGGACGAGCCGCTGGTCGAACTGGAAACCGATAAGGTGACGCTTGAAGTCAATGCAGCTGTGGCCGGCGTCATCAGCGAAATCAAAGTGGCTACAGGCAGCAGTGTAAATGTTGGGGCTGTCCTTGGGTTAATCAGCGGTGCGGGCGCCGCTGCTGCTGCGCCACTCGCTGCTAAGGCCGCCGCGGCAGCAACGACTACGCCGATGACCAGTACACCGGTCAAAACCGGATCAGAAGCACCCCCTATTGTGATGCCGGCGGCGCAAAAGTTGGCGGCCGAGCAGGGCCTGAACCCGTATGCCATCAACGGTTCGGGCCTTGGCGGCCGCGTGCTGAAGGAAGACGTGCTGGCAGCGACTGGTAAACTGCCGACAGCGATGTCGGTACCTGCTGCTGCAGTGGCGAAACCTGCTGCCACCCAGACCGGCCAGCGCGCACGCGGTGACCGCGAAGAGCGCGTTCGGATGACTCGGTTGCGCCAGCGTATCGCGGAGCGTCTCAAAGAAGCACAGAACACCGCCGCAATGCTCACGACATTCAACGAGATTGACATGACCAATGTCATCACGTTGCGTAACCTGCATAAGGACAGTTTCGAGAAGAAACATGGCGTCAAGCTGGGCTTCATGAGTTTTTTCGTGAAAGCTTGCATCGTGGCACTCAAAGAACTTCCGGCGGTGAATGCCGAGATTGATGGCGACGAACTGGTTTACAAAAACTACTACGATATCGGCGTGGCCGTGGGCACACCGCAAGGCCTGGTGGTGCCTGTGTTACGTGACGCGGATACGCTGAGTTTCGCCGCGACCGAGAAAACCATCGGTGAGTTGGGAAAGAAGGCGCGGGACGGTAAATTGAGTATGGCGGAACTGACCGGCGGTAGCTT
>CAYOGS010000050.1:0-10193 GCA_964403435.1 uncultured Rhodospirillales bacterium
CGCATAAAGAAATTCCAGCAATACTTATTTTCTCCATACTGTTTATCAATCCTATCCCCAGGGGGAGAGGTACTGCATTGGAATGGGCTTGGCGCCTCATCTGTGGTCACAAAATGCTGAATCAACGGGTATTCCAGAGCATTTTTCTTTTTAAAGCGATCGAGGCAGTCGCGGGCTTGGTTTAATGTAATTTCGCGGTATTTTTCTTTTAGTGGTGATTTCCAGTGACATTGCGGGTTTTGCACCGGCCGAGGGCTGCAGCCTTGAATGGATGAGGATCCAGCAGCTGGATCGCATTCAACTGTTGGTCCGGATTGGCATTTGTCCGATGGACAGCCGTTTTGCCATGAACAATACTCCGCCTCTTGAGCTGGCAAGCGGGAGGAAAACATGACCACAAATAAGGTCAAGGCAAAAATAAACGGAGACGGTGAGAGACGACGCAGAAAACTTATCTTAACGAATTTCAGTCGTTCGACCATTGGCCCTCGCGCAAGCCATGAACGTCAAGCTTAGTGACAACCATTATTCATTAAGTCGGGTTGTTGAGGAAATCAACCGGCTTTCGCAAGCTGAAGCTTGGCAAGATAATCTTCTTCCGCCTTGCTTGAGGCGCGACCGAGGATTTTGTTGCGGTCGGGGAAACGATCGAACTTCTGTACGGTATTGTAGCAAGTCTCGGCATAATCCAGCCAAGCGGGATTTTTGGTGCGCTCACGAATATAGAAAATCGCCAGCCGCTGGTCGCCCATATTCTCAGCGTGGGCAAAAGGCAAATAGAAGCAGAGCTTGAAAGCTGCATCAATCCGGTCATCAAAATGCTTGATGATTGCCATGCGCGCCAATTCCAGCGCCATCTCATCGGTGGCATAGGCCTTGGATTTGCCGCGAAACATGTGACGCGGAAATTGATCCAGCAGCAGCATCAAAGCCAGCATGCCGGTGGGGGTGTTTTCCCACTCCGTCAGGCCGCCATTGGCAGCGCGCTCATAAAGTTCGCTATATCGTTGACGCAACTCGGCATCGCGCTTGGCGTCGTCCTTGAACCATTGCGCCGGCCCGACTTCGCGGTACCAATAGTCAACGATCTCTTCGGGTTCGTCGGTCATCAGACATTCCGGTAGGACAAAGGACAGGGTGTGCCAATCTAGGATATTGTCCTTACCGAAAACTTACTTTGTCTATTTTTGCATTAGAGTTCAAAGATCCGCCCCGCAGGCACAGCCAGGAACAGCGCGCAAACGGCGGCAAATGCTAATAGATTGCTAAAAATGATGGCGCTGCCGATGCGGCCGGTGGGCAGTTCCAGCGTGGCGGCAAATGTTAGTGTGTTGTTGGCGATGGGCATCAGGGCGAACAACAGGAACAATGGATGGTAGCGGGGAGCGATAAGCTGGCCAGTGAGGCTGTCCAACCACAACAGCAATCCAGCGAGCGCGGCAAAGGTGAGGTGGCGGCTGGCTACAATAGCGCCGATTAGGGACAGAGGTAGGCGCTGCAAGCGTTCCTGACCCAAGGCAACGCCGAGGATTAGGGAGCCAATGAGAATGAGTGCGCCGCGGCTATAGGCGGCGAGTGGCGCCAGGAATGCTGGATTCTCCAGTTCCGCCAGGCGGCAGACCACACCCAGCGCCACCGCATACAGCACCGGCAACCGCGCCACACGACGCAACGCCTGTTGCCAGCTGAAGCCGGTGCGGGCAAGGAAGAAATAGCCGAACAGGCTTTCAGACACTGAGAGGCCAATCGCCGCCAGCAGATAGGCCGCCAGCATGGGTGGCGGCAGTAGTGCCACTGCAAGGCCCAAGCCGTAATAAAGCGTATTGGCAGAACTAGCTGAAGAAGCGGTGAGGCAAGCTTCCGGCGCCGGCAAAACACGACGCGTCCAAGCATAAGTCAATACGCTGTTCGTACCGCCGATCATAAAGGCAACCAGGGGCAACACGACCATGGTGGCCGTGGCTGGCGCCTTCATAACCGCGTCAAAATTTACGATGGGTGCGATGAAATAGATCACGCAACATCCCAGACTGCGTAGGTCAATCGGCATGCGCCGCGCGAGAATCCAGCCGCCACAACCCGCTGCGAAGACCGGTAACATGTTGGCGAATATCGTATCCATGATGTCTAAGCTCTTGCATCGTTATCGAGCGGTAGTGTGCAATGAATCCGTCTATACTTAAAATATTTGTTTTGTTAGTATTTTATACATGAAAGCTATCCATGCCAACTTACTGCGTGGGCTTGACCTGCGACATTTGCGCTATTTTGTGACAGTGGCGGAGCAGGGCGGCTTCAGCAAGGCCGCCGCACTACTCAATATGGCGCAACCACCGCTGAGCGCGCAGATCAAAGACCTTGAGGTGATGGTGGGCGCGCGTCTGTTCGCGCGCGACAAGCGGAATGTGGCTTTGACGGAAGCCGGGCAGGCCTTGCTGCCGGAAGCAAGGGCGGTGCTAGCCGCCGCGCATCGTGCAGTCATGAATGCGCGGCAGGCAGCCAGCGGGCAGGGGGGTGTGCTGCGCTTGGGCCTGATGAGCACGGCGCCCTACAATCAAGACATCATCCGTCTGTTACGCCGCTACGGTGCGGCCTTTCCCGCTGTGCGGCAGGAGCCGGTGATGCTGCCTTCCATGGAGCAGCGCGAGGCCCTGTTGTGTGGGGCGTTGGATTTGGCTTTTCACTGGCCGTGGGAAGGGAACCCGCCACGGCAGCTGACCACCAACATCGTGCGCGACTATCGCTTCAAGCTGGCGCTGGCGCGCACGCATCCGCTGGCTAAGGCGCGACGACTTGATTGGCGGCGGTTGGCCGAGGAAACCTGGTGGACTGTGGGAGCACAGCATAATCCATTCTGGCATCATTTCACGCGCCGCTATCTCGCAGCGGCTGGCTTGCCGTCCGCCTTAATTACGGAGCGGGATCCGGCTGCCTTCGGTCTGCTGCCCATCGCCGCCGGCCAGGGAGTTGGGCTGCTGCCAGAATTTTTGGCAGTTGCTTTTCCGCAAGTCACATTCCGCACGTTGCCAGAATTACCAGGCATCACGAATAGTCTAAGCCTGTGCCTATCGCGGCACCGCTTACGGCAGGATGGGGTGACCGCCGCTTTCGCCGCGCTGGCCGCAAAACGTTAAATGCGCGGCTAATGCAGATTGCGCCACACGCGGCGCTTCGTTGCATACATTAACAGCGAAAAGACAATGAGGAAGAGAATGACCTTCACGCCAGTTTGCTTGCGTTCTTCCAGCTTCGGTTCCGCCGCCCAGGCGAGGAAAGTGCTGACATCAGCCGCCATTTGCGGCAGGGTTGCCTTGGTCCCGTCTGCATAGGTTACGGCGCTTTCCGCCAACGGTGCCGCCATAGCAATTTGTCCGCCAGGGAAATACGGGTTGTAATTCATGCCCTGACCCATGGTTACACCCTCAGGTGCTGTCGTATAACCGGTGAGTAGGGAATACACATAGTCTTCACCGTGATGCCTTGCTTTGACCATGAGAGACAAATCCGGCGGCAAAGCGCCGTTATTGGCAGCGCGCGCTGCTTTTTCATTGGCGAAGGGGCTGACAAAACGGTCAGCCGGAATCCCGGGGCGCATCTTAACTTCGCCGTTATCATCCGGCGCATCGGGCACCTGATATCCGGCGGCAATGGCTTTGACTTGTTCTTCCGAGAAGCCGATCTCTGTCAGATTGCGAAAGGCTACTAGCTTCATGCTGTGGCAAGCCGCGCAGACTTCCTTATACACCTGATAGCCGCGCTGCAAAGCGTGGCGGTCGAATGTGCCTGTGATGCCAGCATGGTTCCAGCCGCCTGGCGGCTCATGTGGTGTAGACGTTTCAGCGCTGTTGGCGAAAGCGGGGGCAGAAAGCAAAGCGGCGACCAAAGTGGCACGGCAAACGGAGCGTAAAGTATCCATCGTGTCCTCAGGCTTTCTTGGCCAGCACGGCGGCAGCGATGCTGGTGGGAAGTGGCAAAGTCTTCTCGAATTTCGGCAGGAAGAACAGAACCACGAAATGGCCAAAATAGAGCAAGGTCGCCAATTTGCCGATATATTGTAGCTCAAGTCCGCCCATATGGCAGTTTCCGTTTTCACAGTACTCCTGGATTGGCAGCCAGGCGATTCTCGCATCCGCCGGTTGGCCGCCGATATAGGTCAGCAAGCAGCAGTTGAGGACGAACACCCAGAACATGATGCGGTAGAGAGGACGGAAGGTCGCGCTCCGCACCGGCGAGCGGTCAATAAAGGGCAGTAGGAACAACATGCCGATGGAGCCGAACATTGCCAGCACGCCACCGAGTTTCGACGAGATGACGATTGTATCGGTAAAGGGAAACATGATGTCGAAGGTTATGGCACGTAGCATGGCGTAATAAGGCAGGAAATACCATTCCGGAACAATGTGGGCGGGTGTGACCATCGGATCGGCGGGAATGTAATTATCCGGGTGGCCGAGATAATTCGGCGCGAAGAACACCATGGCGGCGAAGAAGATCAAAAACACCGTCAGGCCAAAAATATCTTTGGATGTGTAATAGGGGTGGAAAGGAATGGTGTCCTGCGGCCCCTTGGGTTCGATTCCGAGCGGATTGTTGGAGCCGCAAATGTGCAATGCTGCGATATGCAGGAATGCGACACCGAAAATCACGAAGGGCAGCAGGAAATGCAGAGCGAAGAAGCGGTTGAGCGTCGGATTATCCACCGAGAAGCCGCCCCACAGCCAGGTCACGATGGGATCGCCGATGACAGGGAAGGCCGAGAACAGGTTAGTGATGACGGTGGCTCCCCAATAGCTCATCTGCCCCCAGGGCAGCACATAGCCCATGAAGGCCGTGGCCATCATCAGGAGCAGAATGACCACGCCGATCATCCACAGTAATTCACGCGGCTGTTTGTATGACCCGTAATAGAGGCCGCGGAACATGTGGATATAGACGACGATAAAGAACATCGATGCGCCATTCATATGGATATAGCGCACCAGCCAGCCCCAATTGACATCGCGCATGATGCGCTCGACTGAGTTAAAGGCATGGTCGGTGGACGGGGTGTATTGCATAGCCAGCACGAGGCCACTGGCGATCATCGTGAGTAGTACGAACAGCGAAAGCGCGCCGAAATTCCACAGATAGTTGAAATTACGTGGTGATGGGAAGCTGCCATACTCTTTGCCCATCATGGTGAAGAGGGGCAGGCGGCTGTCAATCCATTCCACGACCGGATTGTCAAACGGAACGCGCGGGGCGTGGGACATCTTGGGAACTCCGAGGCTTAGGCTTTGCGATTATCAATAATCTTGATGCGGCTTTCGGTCAGGAATTCATAGACCGGCACTTCCAGATTCCTAGGCGCCGGACCTTTGCGGATGCGGCCGGAAGTATCGTAATGTGAGCCATGGCAAGGACAGAACCAGCCGCCGAACTCGCCGTGCGGCTCAGTGGGTTTCTGGCCTTTCGGCACACAGCCGAGATGGGTGCAGACACCAACAGCGATCAGCCATTGCGGCATGGCTTTGAGCTTGTAAGTTGAATCCTTCACACGGTCTTCATCGCTCTGTTTGTCGCGCAGAGTAGCGATGTCAACTTTGCGTGCTTCTTCAATCTCCGCCGTTGTTCGGTGGCGGATGAAGACGGGCTTCCCACGCCACATGACGGTAATGGCCTGGCCTTCTTTGACCGGCGCCAAATCCACCTCAACAGTAGCCAACGCCAGCGTGTCGGCGGCAGGGTTCATCGTGTGGACGAAAGGCCAGGCGGCGATGGCTGTGCCGACTGTACCCATAGCCGCGCCGGCCAGGATGATGAAGTCGCGGCGGGTGCCGACCGTATCGCCGTGATCGGCGGCGGTGTGCGCTGTGGTTTCGGCCATGCGAGAAATCCTATTGTGTCGTGGCCGGACTCGACAGCCCGGCAGGCTTGATTTAGCTGCTGTGTTTTGCGCCGCTTACTGAACTGCGTCAAGGGGTTGACGGCGTTTTTTCCTTTTGCGAATAGACAGTTCGGCCAGCCTGTGGCAAGCGGGAAGCATGTCAGGTTCCTTTTCCCCAACTCCCAGCACGGTGCGACAGCTGCGCCTCGCGGCCTATCAGCCGGATATTGCCCAGAATACCGGCGCGATGTTGCGGTTATGCGCCTGTCTGGGGCTGGGATTCGATATCATCAAGCCCTGCGGCTTTGTGCTGGACGATGCCAAATTGCGGCGCGTGGCCATGGATTATGCTGCGCTGATTTGTCACACCATGCACGTCGATTGGGCAACATTTCGGGAGCAGCTCCAGGGGCGACGCTTGCTACTCTTGACCACGCGCGGCACCAAACCATACACCCAATTGCGCTACCGGCCGGACGATGTGCTGTTGGTGGGGCTGGAGAGCGCCGGCGTGCCGGAGGCCGTACATCAAGCGGCGACGGAGTGGTTGACGGTGCCAATGGTCGGGGCAGCCCGGTCGTTGAATGTCGTAACAGCGGCGGCCATGGTGATCGGCGAGGCGCTGCGGCAAACCGAGGAAGGCCAGACACGATGACGACAGCGGAAACAACCGCCAACCTGCAGGCCACGGCAGAGCAGCGAGAGGCAGCGATGACTTGGTTCACGTTGCTACGCGACAAAATTTGTCTGGTTTTCGAGCAATTAGAAGACTCCGCGCCAGGAGCCGAACCTGTCGGCCGGTTCGAGCGCAAGAGCTGGCTGCGCAGTGAAGCGACCGGAACGCCGGGGGGCGGCGGCACGATGGCGCTGATGCGCGGGCGGCTGTTCGAGAAAGTCGGCGTCAATATATCGGAGGTGCATGGCGTCTTTGCGCCAGAATTCCGCCGGCAAATACCCGGCGCCGAGGCGGACGGAGCATTCTGGGCTGGCGGCATCAGCCTGGTGGCGCATCTGGCGTCGCCTCTTATTCCCGCGGTGCATATGAACACGCGCTTGATAGTGACGAGCCGCAGCTGGTTCGGCGGCGGGCTGGATTTGACGCCGATGTTTCCGAGTAGTGCGGCAGCGCAGGCAGATTCCGCTGCTTTTCATTCCGTGCTGCAAGCGTGCTGCGACCGGCACGATACTGGTTATTACCCGCGCTTCAAACAGTGGTGTGATGACTATTTTTATTTGCCGCATCGCGGCGAGGCGCGGGGGCTGGGCGGCATTTTTTATGACAATCTGAACAGCGGCAATTTCGCGGCAGATTTCGCCTTCACGCGTGATGTCGGTGCGGCCTTCTTGTCGGCTTATGAGCCGATTGTCCGTGCGCGCATGGCCGAGCCCTGGACGGCGGAACAGCGTGAGGCGCAACTCATCCGGCGTGGGCGCTATGTGGAATTCAATTTGCTCTATGATCGTGGCACGACCTTCGGCCTCAAGACCGGCGGCAACACGGAAGCGATATTGATGTCTTTGCCACCGGCGGTGAAATGGCCTTAAGGGGTTAGCGCACGACGGCCGACACTGGTGCAGACTTCGCTGACTTGCTGCGCCGCAACGGGCCGGCGCCGAATTGTGCAATGAGCGCGTCGGTGCGGGCGACAAGACTCCGGCGATAGTCGCTCACAGGTTCACCGGTGGCTAAGACGCCTTGCAGCTGCGTGTAACTGATAGGCGCTAATTTGTCCGTCGTGGCGTGGCTGACGATCAGATAAGTGTTCTTCGCCGCATCCTTACCGTAATGCGCAGCGGCGGGTGGCGCTGGGTTGAGGATGTCCAGCTGCTGGCCGGTGGTTTCGCGTCGTGCCGCGTCCCACGCTTGTTGCGACACCATCGAGCCCATATGTCGCTTCAGCCCTGGGATGGACCATAATTTAGCTGAGCCCTGGTGCCGGCGGTGCGCGAAGACACCATAGAGCCGCAGATCGCTAGGGTGCAGGCTTCCTTTATTTTGGTCTTCTGCCGTGAAATGCTGTTCCAGCACGAAGCCGATCTTGTGCCGCGCGCCTTCCTTGAACGTCGCGTCGAACCGGTTGCCAGTGAGTGCCAGTAATTGGAATGGTGCCAGCTTCGGGTCATGCACCTGGCTCCAGATTTTCATCTCGTCAGCACGCTGCAGCACGCGTTCCGGCACGTCGGACTTATAGTCGCGACCGAGAATATTGTGCGCCACCTGAACGAATTGTGCCACGATCTCCGGCTGATAAAACGCCGCACGATTTTTCTTAGCGAGTTCGGGGTCATGGTGTCCGGTGTGGCCGACGAAGCGCGTGTCCAAATTGGAGCGCAGTTCACAACGCTCGGCCGGCGCGGTCGCCGGATCAAGCGGCGCATGGGCATAGGTGGCTTTGGTTTTCAGGGAATGCACACCGGTAAGGTGCACTTCCTCGCCGCAACTGCTACAGGTCGGAGCGACGATCCAATCCTTGCTCTTCGTGGATCCAAGCAATTGCAGGGCGGTGTCCAACGGCACCTTGCGCCCGAGATTATCGAGGCGGAATTTGGACAGTTGCATTGCTTCCGCATCTAGAGCGGTTTCAGCTGTTTGCAACATTGCCGTCAGTTTCACGCGCTCTGTGGCCTGCCGTGCCAGGTCGGCGTGCCCATAGATCACATATTTGCGCTCTTCGGCGCGCTTGCGTGCGTGCATCATCCTATCAACAAAGGCGATGGCATTACTTTCGTCAACTTTACTTTCGTTCTTTCCGTTTTGGCACCAGTGAATTATTATTTTCGGTGCGGTTATGATAACGTAAGAATGTTTCAGAAACTGGTTGCTAAAAGCAGGTTAGACACGATGTCAACGCTTAAAACCCTGATGCAGAAAACGAAGGCCGAATTGTTTTCGTTCGGTGCTTCCGGCGCCTTGGGCTTGCTGGCTGCTGGGTTGCAAATGGGCGCACCGTTGGTGCAGGCTTCGCCGAACCCAGTAATAGCGGCGGCAGGCGATATCGCTAGCGCTGCCGGGCAAGCGATTACCACCGTGGCGGTGCCCGCGGCTGGCGCTACTTTCATTAATGCCGTAACTGCTTTTGGCAAGGCATGGCGCGACATGAACAAAACCCGGAACAAAGCTCAAAGCGGTCAAGGTCATGGTACAGCCCGGCCGGGGCAGCAGCGCCGCCCGTTGATGCTGTTACAGAATGAGGAATGCATGGCCGGCGGTTGCGTCTGAGCTTTATCGCGGTAAGGCCAACGCTAATCGCAGAAATTCGGCCGCGGAAAGGGTCTCAGCGCGCCGCGTGGCCACGATACCAGTTGCAGCCAGCAGGTTTTCACCACCGAGTGCAGCAAGGCTGCTCCGCAGCATCTTGCGCCGCTGGCCGAAGGCGGCGGCCGTCACCCGCTCCAGCCTGCCGAGCAAGTCAGCATCCGGTCCGTCCGTTAAAGGTACGAAGCGCACGACCGTGGAATCCACCTTGGGCGGCGGAGTAAAGGCGCGCGCTGGCAGATGGAACAGTTTCTCCACTCGGCAGCAGGCCTGCGCCAGCACGCTCAAGCGCCCATAAGGCTTGCTGTCCGGCTCTGCATAGAGCCGTTCCGCTACCTCGCGCTGGAACATCAGGGTCATGCTGCTGAGCTCACGGTATTGACGCAGCCAGCCAATGAGCAGTTCCGTGCCGATATTGTAGGGCAGATTGGCGATGATGACGCGCGGCGGTGGTATCAACTGCGTCACATCAACGGTCAGTGCATCCTGGGCTACCAGCTTGAATCTTCCTTTCGCTCCTTGCGTCAGCGGTTCCAGTGCTGTCAGGCAGCGCTCATCGCGTTCGATAGCTGTGACCGTGACGGCTGCGCTGGCCAGTAACGCACGGGTTAGTCCTCCGGGGCCAGGGCCAATTTCGATGACGTGACAATCAGTTAGATCACCAGCAAGCCGGACGATTTTATCGGTGATGTTGGAATCTAGCAAAAAATGTTGCCCAAGGCTTTTTCGCGCCGCAAGCCCATGTTGGGCGATGACTGTGCGTAAGGGTGGCAGGTCTGCCAGCCAGGCGGTTAATAGGGGAGGTTTATTCATCCTGGCAAGCTAGGCGTGTGACAAGAAAACGTCAAAACTGTCCATATTTTACATCTTTGAGCTCGTCGCGGCCGGTGGCTAACGTGATTTTAACCATATAAATCTATTTGCTATTAAGCCTAAAATATCGTCCACTTTCCACGGCTTCCACGTTCTCATTAGGGGATTATTGATGTCGCGAATCGCTCTGGCCTCCACCCGTATCAGCTTCAAGCGTCAACTGCTGTGCAGCGTCTTTGCCCTCGGTATGATCGTGCC
>CAYOGS010000051.1:0-3162 GCA_964403435.1 uncultured Rhodospirillales bacterium
ATCTAAGCGTATCCCGCGGCTTGTCTTCAAAAGGTAAAGCAGCTTATGATGGTGCTGAACCTAAACAGGTACAAATTTCTAAAGGACATAACTCATGACCACCCCTGTACGCGCTGCTGAAGCCCCATTTCCCGTAGCAGTTGAGCAAGGCAAAGATTATTGGTGGTCTTCCTGTGGCCTTAGCAAGAAGCAGCCCTTATGTGACGGATCGCATAAGGCGGAAGGCAAATTCGCGCCGGTTAAATACAGCGCCGCTGAAACCAAGACCGTGTATTTTTGCGGCTGCAAGGCCAGCGGCAACCAGCCGCTCTGCGACGGCGCGCACAAAAAAGCCCCGTAAAATATTTTCCCGCAAAGTCATCAGTCCGGGATTACTATTTTACGCCCACGCTGCGTCTTCGATTTGTAACTGCACCCCATTGCGCCCATTCCAAGTATCGGCGCGCAAATAACCTGCCAGATGCAGCGGCCGACCCTTGGCCTGCAGCAGCGCTGCGCCTACGGCTGTCTCAAGTGCACGAAACGCGATGCCGCCCAGGCGAGTCCCGCCGCAGGAAAAGAACACCCGCACGTGTTTCTCCCCCACCACGTCGGCGCGACCAATTTGGCAGGAGGGCAAGGCGAAGCGTGGCTCAGAATTGCCGGTCCCATACGGTTTGAGAAGTTCCAACTCTGTAAGCAAATCCGGCGTCGCCGCCACGCCAGAAATCAGCCCATCCAGCGTTAGGCTGGGCACAATCGGGCTGGCGGCGATAAATTTCTCCGCCCGCTCGATGAAGAACTCCCTCAGCGCTATCACATGTTCTCGCGCCACTGTTAGCCCCGCCGCCATGGCATGGCCGCCACCATTAATGAGCAGCCCGGCCTGCCGTGCAGCGATGACCATGGCACCTAAATCCAGCCCGCGCACCGATCGCCCGGAGCCTTTGCCCATAGTACCATCAAGCCCGATGACGAAGCACGGCCGGTGATATTTGTCCTTCAGCCGCGACGCGACAATGCCGATGACACCCGGGTGCCACCCTTCCCCCGCGATGAGCAGAAACGGTACATCATCCGCTTGTTGCGCTTGATATTCGGCGGCAGCCAGCACCTCCGCTTCAACATCCTTGCGTTGGGCATTGAGCGCATCAAGCTGTACGGCCAGCGCCATGGCCTCGTCCGCGTCGTCACTACTGAGCAGCCGTGCGCCCAAATCTGCGCGCCCCACCCGCCCGCCAGCATTGACACGTGGCCCCAAAATGAATCCGGCTGTGAATGCATCCGGCGGCAACTGCGCCCGCCCCACCTGCAGCAGCGCGGCTAGCCCAGCATTGCTTGTCCGCGCCATTTGCTTCAGCCCCTGACTGACCAACGCGCGGTTGAGCCCAACGAGCGGCACGACATCCGCCACCGTGCCCAATGCCACCAGGTCAAGCCATTGCATCAAATCCGGCTCTGGCAGTTCCGCCGTAAAAAACCCCGCCTGACGCAGCGCACGATTTACCGCGACGATGGCCAAAAACGTCACCCCCGCCGCGCATAGGCTGCCAAGACCGGATATGTCATCAAGCCGGTTGGGGTTGACGAGTGCGTGACATGGCGGCAAGGCCGGCTCGGCGGCGTGATGATCGAACACCACCACGTCCAGCCCCAATTCTTTTGCCCGTCGCAACGGCTCGTGCGCCGTGGTGCCGCAATCCACGCAGATGACCAACTTAGCGCCCGTGGCCGCGATCCTGTCCATCGCAACAGCATTCGGGCCATAGCCTTCCGTCAACCGATCGGGAATGTATATCCGCGTCTTCAACCCGCAATGCCGCAGAAAGCGCACCAGCAAAGCTGTTGCGGTACCACCATCCACATCATAATCACCAAAGATCGTCACCGCTTCCTGGGCCTGCACCGCTGCAGCTAAGCGCGCCGCCGCTATATCCATTGCCTGCAAGACGGAAGGGTTTGGCAACAGCGACCGAAGTGTCGGCTGCAGATAATCCGCCGCCTGCTCCAGGCTCACGCCCCGCCCCGCCATGCAACGGCTCGCCAGATCGGTTAGGCCAAAACGCTGCTGCAACGCCAGCGCGATACGCTCGTCATACAAGCGCCCCTGCCACTGCCGCCCGCTTAAGGATTGCGTCACGCCCAGCAATGCTGCCGAATTTTCGGCGCGGTTTGGAGATGCTGAAATGGTCATTTTAACCTTTTTTCTGAATCATCCGCCACCATAACGCCAGAACGATTGCAGCGATAGCGCGGCTTGCGCGCCTGCGCCTTCCCGTCTATAACCCGCGCACCAAAATCACCTATCGGAGTCACGCATTATGGCGGTTGAACGCACCCTTTCTATTTTGAAGCCGGACGCCACGCGGCGCAACCTGACCGGCAAGATCAACGCCAAGCTGGAAGAAGCCGGCTTGCGTATCGTGGCGCAGCGTCGCCTCCACCTTTCTCAGGCGCAGGCGGAAGCCTTTTACGCCGTACATAAAGCCCGCCCCTTCTTCGGCGAACTCTGCAGCTTCATGGTCTCCGGCCCCGTGGTGGTGCAGGTGCTGGAAGGCGAGAACGCGGTGGCCAAAAACCGCGAAGTGATGGGCGCCACCAACCCGGCTAACGCTGCGCCCGGCACCATCCGCAAGGAATTCGCAGAAAGCATTGAAGCCAATTCAGTCCACGGCTCAGACAGCCTGGACAACGCGAAGCAAGAAATCGCTTTCTTCTTCAGCGGCTGCGACATCACCGGTTAAAGGCACCGCACACACTCAATCAAGCCCCGCACCCGAAAAAAGCTGCGGGGCTTTTTTGCGCCTGCCCTTGGCAGAATGCTGTAAATATGTGTAGTCTCCAACCCTGACTATTCTGGAGACGATGATGAGCCTGATCCCCTTCGACGACCGCGATGGCCATATCTGGTATGACGGCAAAATGGTGCCCTGGCGGGACGCCAAGCTGCATGTGCTGAACCACGGTCTGCATTATGCCAGCAGCGTCTTCGAAGGTGAGCGCGCCTATAACGGCAAGGTTTTCAAACTGCGCGAACATACTGAGCGGCTGGAAAAATCCGCCAACCTGCTGGGCTTTAAGCTGCCCTACACCACGGCAGAACTGGAGCAGGCCACCAAAGACGTTCTAGCCGCCAACAACATCGTTGACGGTTATGTCCGCCCCGTTGCCTGGCGCGGTAGC
>CAYOGS010000051.1:3172-10118 GCA_964403435.1 uncultured Rhodospirillales bacterium
GCGGTAGCGAGCAGATGGCAGTCTCCGCCCCGCTCAGTAAAATTCACGTCGCCATCGCGGCTTGGGTCTGGCCAGCTTATTTCAAGGCCGAAGGCAAAGCCAACGGCATTCGCCTGAAAACCAGCCGCTGGGCGCGCCCGGCTCCCAACACCGCGCCCACCGCCTCCAAAGCAGCCGGCCTCTATATGATTGCCACCATGAGCAAGCACGAGGCCGAAGCCGAAGGCTTCACCGATGCGCTGATGTTGGATTATCGCGGCCTAGTGGCAGAATGTACCGGCGCTAACATTTTCTTCGTGATGGACGGCAAACTGCACACCCCGACACCGGATTGTTTCCTGGACGGCATCACCCGCCGAACGGTCATGCATCTTGCCCGTGAACGCCAGATTCAAGTGCTGGAACGGGCAATCAAACCGGAGGAAATCAAAGCGGCACAGGAAGTGTTCGTCTGCGGCACCGCGGCAGAAGTGACACCGGTAAGCCAAATCGACGACCAGAAATATGCCATCGGAACCATCACGCAACAGCTCATGGACGATTACGCCCAGCACGTCCGCGCCTAAAATTAATGCTGACCTAGCAATATCGCCCGTTGGATTATATCCAACGGGCGATTCTGCGATTACGCGATTTATTCGCGATTAACAATGAACGCTACTCACATAGGTACAGCAGCACCAATCAAACCAGGAAACAAGAAACAACCAAAGGCATGGAAGTCCACCACCAAGCAACGGCCTAAGCCGGCTTTTCATCAGGCACACGCCCTTTATTTTGAATATAGTCGAGTGCCTGTTTCCCAAGCAGCATCATGATGATGTCCATACCCTCATCTCTCTTGACGGGTGTCCCCATACCACCACTAACGCCACCTCCGCTCAAGGCGTTCCATACCCTGGCTTCCCGTGCCAATGCACCAGCGCCCCTCGCTACCTTAAGACCGGCAGCCCCCGTTTTAGCGGCAACGCGCGACATCTTAACTCCGGCGCCGGCGACACGAGCGCCCTTATAGATAAGCTTACCGCCCGTTGTCACCCATTTACCACCAGGAATCATCGAAGCCGCCGCCAGCCCCGCGTTCACATAATCACCTTCCGCAGTGTACCATGCAGCGTCAATTCCACCGGCAACAACCGAAACACCGGGAATGAAGCTGGCAATGCCCAGGATGCCATGACCTATGGCGCTGATCATCCCAGGTTCACTCTTTGGCGCTTCAGTCTGTTGCGGCGCTGCCGGCTGACCATCAATCGATGCGCCTGCCATGGAAGGATTAATACCACCGGGGGCAACGCCACCACCACCTATTCCCATCAAACCATAAACCAGGGCTCCCAAGGCTCCTATCTGCGGTTGTTGTTCCTGAGCAGGATAGGATTCACCGCCTTCCCAACTCGTGCCGCCGGCTTGAGCGCCGGTCGCCCGGCGCACGGCCATAACTTGACTTGCGGACACGCGACTCATAGTCACCGATTGGCCATCACTGCGGCCCGCACCACGATCAGTCTGGTTGCCACCCAAAATCTGGAAGCTCCCGTCCCGATTCACGCCGGCGATGAAGGCCACATGGTCGGTTTGCCCGTCACCATTCCAGTCAACCGTCACGATATCGCCGACACGCGCATCATTGCGGGTATCCATACCAAAGTTGTTATAGCTATCAGCCGCAAGGCTCCCAGTACCTTGCAGACCGGCACGCCGCAACGAAGCGTCAACAAAACCAGCACACCACGGCGTCTGCGCCACATCAACAAGACTTCTGCCGTCTGCAGAATTGCGTACACCAGCACCAGCAAGGTAATCGTTTAACTGACTCCTATGTCTGTTCTCATTGGCGCCGATCATCGATTCTGCGATCAGCATATGCCGGGGCACACCAGCGTCATTCGGCCCAACGTTAGGAGTGCCGTAACCAGCACCGGTCGGCAATTGTCCCGGCGCGGCACCCGTAAGACCTGTACCGAAATCCTGCCGCATATAGCCATCAATACGAGCGACATACTGTTGAGTTTCCTGTGGGGCGTGACTCAACCAGTTCGACCCATAGTTCTTCACAGCATTATCAACATTGCCCATCCCCCAGTTGTAGGCAGCTGTCGCCTTAACCATATCGCCATGATAGCGATCACTCAGCACGCGCATATAACGCGCCTGCCCCATGGTGCTTGAACGATCATCATTGACATTGACATTATATTCTCTTGCCGTCGCCGGCATAAACTGCGCCACGCCACGCGCACCAACAGAACTGACGGCGTTGGTGCCAGCTGCACCAGACTCTTGCGCTTGCTGTGCAGCCAAGAAACGCGCGTCAATACCATGGCGCTGACTTGCTTCGTTAATCATGCCGCCACGCTGCTGAGCAACCCAACTTGCACTACCAGCCTGACCAGATCCGGTCAAACGCCCAGCAATCATCGGCAAGGCAGTAGCAGGTGCTGCACCGCGAATTACGTTGGCAGCGCGACTACCGCTGCCCCGCGTAAAAGGGGCGGCTCCCTGCCCTCCGCCCAAAGGCCGACCATCGGCTCCAAGAAGACCGCTGCCGCCCGTTCCATTGCCACGCCCATCCATACCAAGGCCAGTAGACCCTTGACGCATACCCGCAGCATCCATCATGGCCGATTGTTGAGCAGGGGTTCGAGCGCCGTTTCCAACACCGTTTGGAACAAGCAAACCGCTCTCTGTTGTATTATACCCAGCAGGCGGAGGCGATCTGTCACCGCTCGGCATGTTAGGAGCCCCTGGACCACCTGCCGGCCCTCCTGCACCAATCGTCCCGGTCCCACCCGGAGCACCACCACCTGGAAGTTGAGGTGGTCTCGCGCCATCAAACTTAGCCCCAGAGTTACGATTGCCAAGAAAATTATTCAAAGCGCCTGCGGGAGCTTGAGCAAGCCCCTGGGTAATATTACCGGCTTCCTTGAAGCCTTGGTAAGCAGCTGCACCAGCAACAGCTTGCGCGACAGCACCGAAGTTGTGGTCACGGTCAACGCCTTGAGAGCCACCGATCCACGTGACAGCTTTCAGTGGGAAATCGTCAATAGCCGTGATTGCCGCGTTGACGATAGCCCAGCAAGCAGCCGTATAAAGTGCAAAGTGCATAAGGCTGGAGAAGAAACCGGATTGACTACCGGACATGCTGGCTTTGAAGATATTAAGGAACATCACGTTAAGCAAGCCAATGCCTGTATTGATTATAAGCACGCTTACAATGAGGCCGAAAATCATCATGACGGGCCGCAAGAAAATCTGCAGCATCATTGTGTAGGCACCACGTGCCGTTCCAGATGGCAGCCCTTCGCCTTGGGGCGTGAGGTGAGCGATAGCAATCACAGGTATCGCAACAACCGCCTGCAGCAAGGAAACCATCCAGGTGATGATGCCGGTAAAAAAGTTGAGGAACGGCAGCAAGGGGAGAAGATAGAACAACATTATCCCAGGCACGACAATCAGTGATGCCATGGCGAAGAAGATCGGCGCCACCACAGCTGCCATGCCGGTCAGCAATGAAAGCACCATTCCGACCGGACCACCACGTGTGAGTAGCCTCGAAATCTTAGAAAGCCCTCCCTTGAAAAAACCTGATTTGCTACCAGTGGTGCCTCCAGTCACGCGCGAAGTTGCAAGACTGGTGAAACTGTCGACAACACCACCAACACTACCAATGAAGGAGAAAACCGCCCCGATTAAGAACAGCAACAAAGCTGCGTCCACCAACTTCTCACCCATATTGATCATATCAGATAGTGGGAATGGGCTACCAAAGGTCGTGTGCCACATCAGCTGACCTTGGTCGTTGGCCAGACCAACAGTTCCAAGGATCGCCATCGCCGCTCGGTTGAGATAGCCAAGAATATCAAACCAACCGCCACCACCACCTGTATTTTCCACGATGGCGGCCGTCCGGGCCTCCTCTTGCCGCGTCTGTGCGTCAAGCGCCTCCATGGCTTCACGTGCTGGACAGTTATTCTCGCCTAGAGTATCACATTCTTGCACCTGAGCCGAAAGAAACGCTGAACTGGCCATGCGTCCGGTGCGTGTCGCCATAGAGATAAAATACCCTCCAGCCGACATCCACCCTAAGTCACCAGGACCACCCAACCCAGTATTCCCGGCCACAGCGCCTGTTCCGGCCGGCGGATTATAAATTACCTGGTCTGAGTTGGCGTCATAAGACAACCCTGGAACGCCAGCTCCATTTATCGCAAAACCATAGGTATTGCGATATAACGCCATCAACTGCCGACGGGAATCCGTGATCTGAATGCCGGAACCGTTTGCAGGGTTAGCCACCTGATTGTAGGTACTCAAACCATTACCACCCTGACGTCTATGTTTGCGTGCGGCCATGGTCGCACCAAGCTGCAATGAAGGAATTTCGATAGCGTTAAAGGCTGCTACATGCGCCTGATTAACGGCCTGAATAGCCGCCGCATCAGGATGCGCGGCAGCTGTAGGATCGGCCTGTTGTGCCGGGAACGTCACAGAACCACACGGCGTGTCCGCCCAGCCAGCCTGAAAAGTACCACTGGGCAGGGGCGTATCCTCGGATACCGGATAATAGAATTTGCTAATATTGCCGGGATCAACTTTTGGACCAGCAATCTGCACAACTTTAGCTTTGGTCGTAATTTCCGTCACGGCGGCGCCGGCGGCGGTTAACGTCAGCGCGTTCGCTACATTCTCCGCCTGAGCCGGCGTTGCATTTAGCGCCGCAGGATAAACGTTTGAACCAATAGGATTCTCGACATTACCAATGTAATATCCGCGATCCGGCGCCTGCTGCATTTGCTTATCCTTGGCGCAGTAGCCGACTGTATAAAGATTATCGATCAATGCCGCTGGGTTAGTGTCAGGCTTCACGGTCATCCGCGTCCCCAACTGGACGAAATTTCCGCCGATCGCAGGACTACCCCAGACATTTGAAGCCAAACCAGATCCCTGCTTGGCGAGCCACAATATTAACCACTGGCCGCTACTGAAGCCCCCAGCTACCGGCACCAACAACCCCAACGCAAAAACAAACCGCACTGGGGTCCAGATCTGATGCGCCCCCTTACCCATTGGCGTACCGTCATGCGCCGTGTGTACAATCATGGAGAGTAGATGGTAGACAACGATTATGACCGCCAGCACGAGCATCGCGTTGGAATACATCGCTGCAAGGGCACGGAACATGCCCGCAGGACTGGTTGCACCGCCCAGGAATGTTTGTGGAACGGTCGCTATATTTGGCAAAAACCCAGCACCATAGGTCGGAACCTGAACGGTGAAGTTAGCGCCGTTAAACACGTGCTCCAGCCAGCTGTTGCTGAGATCCGTAGCCGGGTCAGGCGCTGTAAAAATGCCCGCCGCGTGCGCTGGCGACGCAAAAAAACCCATGAAGGCGAAGCCAAAGGCTATCACCGAAAAAATGATGGAGCCTACGACGGCCAGGAAAAAGAGAGCTTTCGGCAGCCCCTCTCTATTCCATTGAACCTGGCTATATGCAGCAGCAACAACGTCCGTCATTTTCAACCTCATGGAAGGATCGCGCAAAGCAGGGTGATTGCCAGGAAACAATCCCTGCATAACAAAAATGCTCGCCAACATTCTCGGGAACAACCCAAGGGTTTGCCCGACTTCTCCAACATTTTTACCAATGCGGGGCACAAAAGCATAACGCAACGCTGAGCGCACCGGAGACGATGCCTTAGTCGACGACTTCGGATCATTGTTTCGAAAAACGCCCACGCTGCCACCTTAAAAACAAAGTCCTAACCAAGCACCGAAGCTTAACACTACTCAAACTCTAGAATCTTAATTGCGAGCATTGATATACATATCACAAATTTGCCTTACTTTGTAGCGAATTTTCGGCGTCGCGCCAATTTTGGTAAAAAAAACATCAACAAGTACTTCTGTTTGAGACTTGACTAAGAGTAATAATTTCAATCTCTGAATTCTTGAATGAAAGTTTTGGTGGAAGAAAAAAATTGAGTTAACTTTACCTTAGGAACAGATATTGAGGATCGCTATGGCTACCACCGATAACAATCGCTCGTACAGAGTATCACTTGCGGCCATCACCAGCGATCCTGAACGTGCCTTACTGCACGGCAGAAAGGCATTCTCTGCACTACCAGGGAACGCTACCCCTCTCCAGCAAGCCTCTGTTCTCGAACGCATGCTTTCGGAAACCGCTGCCATCAAGACTGATTCGCCCGGGCGTGCTTTTGTCGCCGCTCACGGCGCACTTGATCTCGCGGGACAGATGCCCGACGGCGCCGAACGAACACTCGTCAAGAAAGCCGCGCTTCAGACTATGGGTGGAATAGCCACTGAAACCTACGACTCAGGCAATCAGGACTTGGGTGGACGTATGTATGAAAAGGCACGTGAACTGGCTATAAAAGCCGGTTTTGGCTACGATGCCGACGTTGCCAAAGGAGTGAAGTTAGCCCGCGGTGAACCCGTGGCAGCTCCAGAACCGCCGCGCGCTCAGGCACATCAAGCAGACCCGCGCAGGGGTAGGAGCATCGCGCTTGAAGCCTTGCAGAGAGATCAGAACGCCTGGCGCGGTGGCCAGTCGGCAGATTTAACCGCAGGGAGAAATCCCCAGGCCGACGGGCGGACCAGTGGTGATACTGATGCGGCAAGTACCGACGCATCAGGAAATCTTTCTGGCGGAACAAAACGCACCAAACTATCTGCTGTAGGCAACTCCCCCCACGCGGCGCCTAAGAAAAAAGGGGGATGGGGCAAAAGATTGGTTGTCATGGGCATTGCTGGCGCTGTCGCGTTCACTGCGCTCACGACCTATAAGAATATGGAGAGGGCCAATGAAGACCTCACCGCGCGCAATCAGGTGCTTCGGCAAATAGCGCTCGATCAAGCAGCGCGCGGCCGCGCGGCAGTGCAGGTTGATCCCTACTGGGCACAACAAGCCGGCATGTCTCCC
>CAYOGS010000052.1:0-10013 GCA_964403435.1 uncultured Rhodospirillales bacterium
CACTTGTAATGATTGATATGTCTGGGTCAATGACGATGCAAATTGTTGATCCAAATAAGAAAAGTAATTATAGAACAACTTGTGCTACAAAGGCTAACTTGATTGGCGTAACAATTGCTAAAGCACTTAACAGTGATGTTATTGAGTATTCACTTATCAGCGGCAGCTGTGCGTCATTCCGTAGGATGTTGGGTGACATGCAGCATGCAGGCCGCAATATGGTCACGGTTCGCCATGATAGAGAATCAAGCTTCATTATTGCGAAACCAGATTCGCAACAAAGCGCCTCTAATGTGATCGAAATCACATCTAACAATATCGCGGACCCAAAGCTTTGGGCGGAAACGATGAGACGAGTGAGCGATATTACCAGTTCTGAGAAACAAGCTGTAGCAATTGTCGATGCAACCCTCCCTCATAAGAGAGTTGTCGCCGTAGCAAAGCCAGCCTTCTGAAAAATTCGCAGAAGCTTGAAATGGTAACTAACAGCTAGGCGGAACTGTTCCCACTCAGGGACTACGCATCATCGCCGCTTTCACCTTGTCATCAACCTGGCTTTCGAATTTTTTGAAATTCTCGGCGAACAGGCCGGCCAGTTTCCGCGCCGTAGCGCGATAGGCGTCCTGGTCTTTCCAGGATAGGATGGGCTGCAGCAATTCTGGCGGCGCGCCAGCCACGGATCTTGGAATCTGGAGGCCGAAAATCCCGTCATCCATGAATTCGGCCTTAGCCAGATCGCCGGAGAAGATGGCACGAATGAGCGTGCGTGTTACATTGATTGGCATGCGTTTGCCCACATCGGGCCCACCGCCTGCCCAGCCGGTATTCACCAACCAGCATTGCACATTATGGCGCGCGATCTTTTCGCCCAACAATTTGGCATAGACTCCAGGAGCGCGCGGCATGAAGGGCGCGCCGAAGCAAGTGGAGAAGGTGGCCTGCGGTTCGGTCACGCCGCGTTCCGTGCCCGCTACGCGCGCGGTATAGCCGGATAGGAAATGCACCATGGCCTGCTCAGGCGATAGCTTGCTCAGCGGCGGCAGCACGCCGAAGGCGTCGCAGGTGAGCATGATTATATGGTTGGGATGGCCAGCCATGCCGCCCTGAGCCGTGTTGGCGATGAAATCCAGCGGATAGGAGGCGCGGGTATTCTCCGCGAAGCGCGCGCTGTCAAAGTCAGGCAGGCGAGTGCCGGCGTCCAGCGCTACATTTTCCAGAATGGTGCCGAAGCGGCGAGAGACTGCGTAAATCTCTGGCTCCTGCTGCGGGTTGAGGCGGATAGCCTTGGCATAGCAGCCGCCCTCGAAATTAAACACGCCATTGTCGTTCCAGCCATGCTCGTCGTCGCCGATCAGGCTGCGTGAGCCGTCAGCCGACAATGTGGTCTTGCCAGTGCCGGAGAGGCCAAAAAACACGGCCACGTCACCAGCCGGTCCGACATTGGCGGAAGCGTGCATAGGCATCACGCCACGCGGTGGCAGCATATAATTCATCGCCCCGAACACAGATTTCTTGATCTCGCCGGCATAGGCGGTGCCGCCAATGATCACCAGCTTACGGCTGAGATCCACCAGGATAAAGGTCTCGCTGCGCGTACCATCCCGCGCCGGGCTGGCCTTGAAATCCGGCAGATCAATGACGGTAAAGCCGGGCGTGAACTCCACCAGCTGCTCCACCGTCGGACGTATGAACATATTGCGGGCGAACAGGCTGTGCCATGCGAACTGGGTGATGACGCGCACCGGCAGGCGGCTGGCCTTGTCGGCGCCGGCTAGCAAATCCTGTACGAACAGGTCCTTGCCCTCCGCCCAGTCCTGCATGCGCGCCAGCAGCGCGTTGAATGTTGCCGCTTCCATGGGCTGGTTGACCTTGCCCCAATCCACAGCGGTTTCCGTCTGCGCGTCCTTGACGATGAAACGGTCGAGCGGTGAGCGTCCCGTATGGCTGCCGGTATAGGCCAGTAGCGCTCCATCTGCTGTCAGCTGCGCTTCATGACGCTGTAGTGCCGCTTCATAGAGCGCGGCAGGTGGCAAATTGTGGAACAAGGCGCCCAGCCGGTGGAAACCCAACTGGCCGAGTTCGGCGGTCAGATTGGCGGTGCTGGTCGTCTCTGGTGCGTGGCGCATGGCGGCCTGGGTCATGGATGGTTGCTCCTGTTGTTCTGGCCGTTCTCATAGCATAGCGGGAAATGGCTTTGCATTCCTTTCCACATGATTTGACGGGCGCTAACCATAAATGGCATTATTTCGCCATGTTTTCCGGCTTCACTCGCTGGTAGCAGCGCAGTCTGGTAAGAATGCGCCTAAGGTATATGGTAAATTTTAGTCAGGAGCGAAATCGTGTCGCAGACAATCGCGCTGGTGGATGATGACCGCAACATCACTGCTTCTCTTAGCATGGTGCTGGAGGCCGAAGGCTTCCAGGTACAGACCTATCATGACGGGGAGGAGGCGCTGCGCGGCCTAACGCAGCGGCCTGTCAATCTGGCCATTCTTGATATCAAGATGCCGCGCCTCAATGGTATGGAGTTGTTGCAGCGGCTGCGGCAGAACAACGCTACCGCCGGCATGGCCATCATCCTGTTGACATCGAAGGATGAGGAAGTTGACGAAATCATGGGGCTACGGCTGGGCGCCGATGATTATATCACCAAGCCCTTCTCTCAACGCCTGTTGCTGGAGCGTATTCGCGCGCTGCTGCGGCGTGAGCAGTTGCGTAACCAGCCGGGCACCCAGGATCCGAATAATGTGTTAGTGCGCGGTGATCTGGTGCTCGATAGTGGCCGCCACAGCTGCACCTGGAAAGGTAAGGATGTTGACTTGACGGTTACGGAATTCCTGCTGGTCAAGGCGTTGGCGCAACGCCCAGGCATGGTGAAGAACCGCGACCAGCTGATGGACGGCGCCTACGGCGAATCTATTTATGTAGATGACCGCACGATAGACAGCCACATCAAACGCCTCAGAAAAAAATTCCGTCAGACCGATTCTGAATTCGCCCAGATCGAGACGCTTTACGGCGTCGGCTACCGCTACCGCGAATAGCAGTGGCCCGGCTGCTCCGCTTCAGCTACTCGCCGCTGACGGCACGTATTCTCGCCGTCAATATGTTGGCGGTCATCGCGCTCGGCGGCAGCCTTGTCTATCTAGGGCGCTACCAGCAGCAGCTGCTCGAGGCTGAGTTAGAGTCCCTGGCATTCGAGGCGCGCATCGTCGCGAACGCACTGGCAGAAGGTGCCGTCATTAGTGGCGACGATGACCGCAACCTGCTGGCGCCCGAACTAGCGCGTTCCATGGTGCGCCGCCTGGTGGAGTCGTCGGACAGTCGCACGCGTTTATTCGACGAGGATGGCGCGCTGCTGGCCGATAGCCGGCAACTGGCCAGCCGGCGCAAGGCTATCATCATCGAGCCAATCCGACCGGCGAACGAAACCGACTGGGCGAATTGGTGGTGGCGCGCTATGGCCTGGCTGGGGCGCCAGCTCAGCGGCTCCAATTACGAATTATATCAGGAACCTTCGGAACAGTCTGCTGACAACTATCCCATCACGCAGCAGGCGTTGCAGGGGGCGACGCTGGCACAAATCTGGCGCGTGCCGCACGCCAATCTTCTCCTTGGTGTCGCCGTGCCGGTGCAGGCCTATAAGCAAGTACTGGGGGCGCTGCTTGTCACGCGCTCCAGCCAAAAGATTGATGCCGCGATCGCCGAGGTGCGCAGCGATATCATCATGATTTTCTGCACAGTGCTGAGCCTGACAATACTGCTCTCGCTCTATCTGGCGCGCACCATCATTCGCCCGTTGCAAAAGCTAGCCGGTGCTGTGCGCGCAGTGAAGCAGGAACAGACGCTGGCGGTAGGACTTGGTGGTGGTGCTGCCGCCCTGGCTAAGCGCGCGATCCCGGATTTGACCGCACGCGGCGATGAACTGGGCGAATTATCACATGCCCTGCGCGAAATGACTGCCGAATTAGCCACCCGTCTGATCGCGACCGAACGTTTCGCCGCCGACGTAGCGCATGAATTAAAAAACCCGCTGACTTCGTTACGGAGCGCTGTAGAAACGGCCGAGCGGGTGACGGATCCAGCCAAACAACAACGACTGCTGCAGCTGATTCATGACGATGTCGGCCGCATGGATCGGCTGATCACCGATATCGCCAGTGCCTCGCGTCTGGATGCAGAACTGAGCCGTGCAGCCACGACGCCGCTTGATATCGGCCTCATGTTGCAGCTGCTGACCGGTTTCTATGCGCCGCATGACGGTGCGGCCGATACCGTTCCTGTAAAGCTTGAGAGTGTTCCGGAAAAGCTATTGGTGCATGGTGTGGAGGAGCGGCTGCTGCAGGTGTTCCGCAATCTGGTGGACAATGCGCGCTCATTCACACCACCGAGTGGCAGCGTGCGACTGGCAGCGCGGCGGGATGGCGCTATTGCCCAGGTAACGGTGGATGATGACGGGCCGGGGATTCCGCCCGGCAAGCTGGAGGGGATTTTCGAGCGATTCTACAGCGAGCGGCCGAGCGCGGAAAAATTCGGCCAGCATTCCGGTTTAGGTCTGAGCATCGCGCGCCAGATCATATCTGCACATGGCGGCGCCATCTGGGCAGAAAACCGCGTGGACGCAGCGGGCAAAATCATTGGCGCGCGCTTCACAGTTCGTTTGCCGGCCAGTTGATGTAGTTATTATGAGGTGGTCTTGTCGTCTTTCGTCGGATCACCGTCATGGGGTAGCAGTCGCCCGTCGTGGCGAAGTTGCTCATGTTTGGCTTTGAATTCATCGTGATTTTTTTCAGCTTTAGTACGGCCATGCTTGACGCGGTTTTCTGCCGCGCTTTGCTGGTCGGTCGTGCGCTTTTTAGCCTTACGCGCCTGGCGTAGATTGATGATATTGTTCATGCGCCTAGTTTAATCCGATGTGCCGCACCCAGCAAGCCGACCGGTCAGCGCCAGAGTTGCACCCCCATGGTGGGGCGGCAGCGCGTGACCCCGGCACGGGTGATGCTGGCTTCGAGCATCACGGGGTCGAGCCGGCTGCAATCCTCCCACACCCTGTGCAGGATATCTTCGGCAAGCCGCTCAAACGGGCCGTCTACCAGTGTGTTGTGCAGCGTGCCGGCCAGATTGTATGTGCGGAAATAGTTATAGAGCCCGGTCAAGGAATGCTGCAACGGCTGGGCGGGCGTCAGAGCCGCAAAATTCAACTCTACCGTTTCTGCAGTGGGGAGTTGGATGGTGCCAGACTCGCTGCCACGCCGCCAGGAATGATCCACCCGTACACGCAGCGGGACGCGCGCGATGCCGGCGGAACGGAAGGACCCGACCGATAATTGCGGCACGGCGCCATAGTGGCGCAGGCGTTTTAACTCCGGCATGCCCAAGACCAGCCCGCGACGGTTGGAAATGACACTGGCTTGCACCAGGGCGAGATCGCTGCTGGCGGCAATAGACTCAATCCGCTCCAGGATTTCATCCAGAATCATTTCGGTCGGTCCGGTCAGCTGCCGCACTGGTTCTGGCAGCAGCAACGCTTCAAGTGTGCTGAAGTCAAACGCGCCAGTCTGGCTCGCCGAATCCATGGCACCGCCGCGATAACGCAGCGTGATCTCAATATTCAAAATGTCCAGCCGCTTCAGCGGGTCGTCGCCTTTTTCGTCTTCGAGTAGCACCATGTGCTCGTGGTTGACGCTTACCGGAATCTGAATCGTATCCAACCGCAAGGTGCGGATAATGTCCATGGCGAGAACCTAAGTCAAAGCGGTGGGCGTGGTTGACTTCAGCCCGGTTGTGGCTGCACACCGGGTGGCAAATCATCCTCCGGTTTGGCCAGGCTACTGGGCACAGAGGTTTTGCGCGTTACCACAGCGGGCGGTGGTTTGGGTGGATTTTCGGGATCGTCACGCCTGATCTCTTCACCGCGCAGTAATGCGTGAACCTCTTCACCGCTCAGCGTTTCATATTCCAAAAGTGCCTTGGCAATTTTATGCAAATCGGCATTGTGCGTGGTCAGGATATGACGCGCTTTGGCTTCGCCTTCCTCAATCAAACGGCGCACTTCCTTGTCAATCAAATCGGCTGTCGCTTCAGAAACGTTTTTCTGCTGCGACACTGAATGTCCAAGGAAAATTTCTTGCTCATTGGCGCTGTAGCGCACGCGGCCAAGCTTTTCGGACATGCCGAACTCGGTGACCATGCGCCGTGCAATGCTCGTAGCATGCTGGATGTCGCTGCCAGCGCCGGTGGTGACTTCGGAAGGGCCAAAAATGATCTCTTCCGCGATGCGGCCGCCGAACATCACGGCCAGCCGCGATTCCAATTCAGTCTTAGTCTGGCTAAGTTTGTCGCGTTCGGGCAAAAAGAACGTTACGCCCAAGGCCCGGCCGCGCGGGATGATGGTCACCTTATGCACAGGATCAGATTGCGGTACATGCAGGCCAACAATGGCATGACCGGCTTCGTGATAGGCCGTAAGTTCCTTTTCTTTCTCCGACATCACCATTGATTTGCGCTCGGCGCCCATCATCACTTTGTCTTTGGCCATCTCGAAATCGGCCATGGTGACCAGGTTCTTATTGCCGCGCGCCGCCATGAGCGCCGCTTCATTGACCAGATTGGCAAGATCGGCGCCAGAAAAGCCTGGCGTGCCGCGGGCAATAACACGAGCGTCCACATCCGCCGCCAATGGCACCTTGCGCATATGGACCTTGAGAATTTTCTCGCGTCCCTGGATGTCCGGGTTGGGCACGACCACTTGGCGGTCGAAGCGGCCGGGGCGCAGCAGCGCCGGGTCGAGTACGTCCGGTCGATTAGTGGCCGCGATGAGAATGACGCCTTCATTGGCCTCGAACCCATCCATCTCCACCAGTAATTGGTTGAGTGTCTGTTCACGCTCGTCATTGCCACCGCCGAGGCCAGCACCACGATGCCGTCCAACCGCGTCAATTTCGTCAATGAACACAATGCATGGCGCATGTTTCTTCGCCTGTTCGAACATGTCGCTAACACGGCTGGCGCCGACACCGACGAACATTTCTACGAAATCCGAACCGGAGATGGTGAAGAACGGCACATTGGCTTCGCCGGCCACTGCACGGGCAGTTAGAGTCTTACCCGTGCCAGGCGGGCCGACCAGCAACACACCCTTAGGAATCTTGCCGCCCAAGCGCTGGAATTTCTGCGGGTCGCGCAGGAATTCCACCACCTCTTGCAATTCTTGCTTGGCTTCATCAATGCCCGCTACGTCGTCAAACATCACGCGGCCGGTCTTTTCGGTCAGCAAGCGGGCACGGCTCTTGCCGAAGCCCATGGCCTTACCGCTGCCGGACTGCATTTGCCGCATGAGATAAAACAGCATGCCGACGAACAAGAACATCGGGAACCAGGTAAAGAGCAATCCCCAAATCGTCGGCGCGTTGCTATCGTCGGGGCGGGCGTTGATCCGCACATTCTTGTTCAGCAGCTTGTCGACCACTGCGGCGTCTTCCGGCACATAAGTGGCATACTGCTGGTTGGCCGGCGTCTCTTTGAGATGATAATAGACCATCTTGCCGCTGATCGTGGCATCGGTCACCGCGCCATCATTGACTTTGGTCACGAATTCGGAGAACGGCACTTCGTTCGGCCGGTTGGCCGCTGGTTCCTGAAAAATCTTTGTCAGGAACACCAGGAACAGCGCGATTACAATCCATAGGGCTAGATTTTTGCCAAACTGGTTCAAGCGCGCCTCGTGGTTACACAGGGTTGGTAAATGACAGACCCGCTGTCACATTACGGTAACTGTTGTTAAGATAATACAAATCCTGGCCGATACAAGCCTGATGCTGCCAGAGAACAAAAATGCCTAAAAATTGACATAACTGCCCCGCTTTGCCTTTAGCCGAGCAAAGATCGACACAGCACAATGCCTTTGCCGCCAGTAAAATCCGGCACGGCAAACAGTGTCTCGCCTTGCCAGAGCGCCGGCAAGGCGGCGCGCGCCTGCCCCAGCGGCAGGTTCTGCCGTAGGCCTGGTGCCACGGCATCCAGCTGCTTGTGTTCCGGCAAGCCCAGTGCCGCGACTGTCAGGCCGGTGGGTGCGTCAGTGGCCAGCGTGAGTTGGAAACGTCCGTCCCACACCATAGTTTCACCGGGCGCCAAGGGTATTGGCGCCGGTGTGGCTGCCAACTCGCGCACCACACGACATAAACCATCCACCGCGCGGATGGCACAGCCATGGAGTGTGCGTTGTGCCAGATAGGACTGGTGCTGCAATGCCTGATCCAACTCCCGTAGCGGCGCGTGGCGCAGGGGTACGGCCTTGCAGCCGACTCGATCCAGCACGCGTCCGAGCACTCGCAAGCGCGTTTCCTCTGGCGCGGCGTGGAAGGTAGGGAGCTCCAATTCAGCGTAACCCGCGGGGTAAAATCGCACCACGGCCGCCTGCAGCTGATCGGCATAGAAATCCAGTGCGGTGCTGGCTAGGGCGGCGCGCTCGGCCAAATCAGCCAGACGTTCTGGCGTCAGACCTTCTGCTGCCAGCACATCGGCCGCGCTGCGCAGCCTGCCGCGCGCGAACTGCGGCTTTTGGTTAGAGGGGTCGGTGATGAAGGCCTGTCCGGCGGCGTCGCAAGTGGCGATCAACCGCGCCTTCGGCACATCGAGCAGCGGGCGTAGCAAGATGATACCGTCATGGGGCGTGACCGGCCGCATGGCTCCCAGGCCGTCAATGCCGGAGCCTTTGGCGAAACGCAGGAGCACAGTTTCAGCCTGATCTTCCAGTTGATGACCGAGCGCCAAGTGATTGATGTTGTAGGCTTGGCAGGCCGATGCCAGCAACCCATAGCGCGCGGTACGGGCTTGGTGCTGGATGGCTTGCAATATGGGGGGGTGCTCCCAGTGCAGAATATGATGTTCCAGCCCGCGGGCTTGCAACCAGTGCTGCACCTGTCGTGCCTCGGCGGCCGATTCGGGGCGCAACGCATGGTCAACAGTGAAGGCCACCAGCTTTACACCTTGCGTTTCTGCCCAGGCCTGCGCGCACAAGGCCAGCGCCATGCTGTCAGGCCCGCCGGATACCGCAAGCGCCAGCGCTGAGTCACTCCAGCCCAGCGCAGCCATACGGGTGGCGAATTCCGCCAGCGTGAGCGGCGCCACCAGAACCGGAGCTTGTGCAGCAGGTGAGAGGTTATGTCCTGTCATTGTTTCTCGGCTTGTCTTCACCTATACTCTCAACAACCGGTTAAGATCTTCCCCTAGCATCTCCATCATCCGCGAAATCAGGCGGCGATGCAAACGGTTGTGACGGCCGACTTGAAGCGGAGGAACGCATGTCCGATTTCCACCCACCCCCCTTGTCGCCGCCGGAGGCGCCGTCGGGCGTCGGCCTGGTGGTGGCCGCAGTCTGTCTGGCCGCGGGTCTGGTGTTAGCCGCCTATTTGTTGGCCGTGCAGTTGCCGCCGCGACTGGCTGGCGCCATCGGCGTGGTGCAACAGGCACAGCGCGGCATCACGGTGACAGGGGTGGCTGAACAGCCGGTCAAGGCCGATATGGCCGTATGGGAGCTACGCTTTTGGGCTCCACATGATGATCTGGCTGCGGCTCGTGCCAAGCTGGACAAAGACCTCAACCTTCTGCGCGGCATGATGCAACAGAGTGGTATCACCGAAAATCCCATCATGCGTGAGGTCATAACGGTACGGGACGCCGGTGTGCAGCCCCCAGCGATGGATGGTAGCAGACCGCCGCGCTACACTCTACAGAGCCGGCAAATAATGCGGAGCACCGCCATCAGCGGTATGGCGGCATTGCATGGCCGGATGGCAGAAATGGTCGGCAACGGGCTGGGGGTGGATACCGGTAGCCCTCCACCGCATTATCAGGTGCTGAAGACCGAACCCTTGCAGCAGGAGTTGCAGGCGCTCGCCACGCGCCAGGCACTCGCATCTGCCCAGCAATTCGCTGCCGAAAACCGGCTGCGTATCGTAGGCGTGCAACATGCCGTCCAAGGCAAACTCACCTTGCGCGGCGCGGACGGCATT